>VGXH01000298.1 GCA_016873405.1 bacterium | reverse complement strand
GCGCGTCGGCGCCGGCGCGGATCAGGTTGCTGAGGGTCTCGACGATCATCGCGGCTCGGCCCCGCCCCCGCTGCGGCGGCGCCCGCGGACGCCGCCCCGTTGCAATTGCACCCGACATGGGGTATCGGTAGACCGCCCGGGCGGTTTAGGATCGGCCTCCCGGGCCCCGGCGGCGCGACCCGCCGACCGAGCCCGATCCCGGCCGAAACGAGCGGAACCGACTTGCCCTTCCCCCGTGCTGCCGACTGCCGACCTGGACGCCCGGCGCCCCTCGGCGCGACCGTGACCGCCGACGGCGTCAATTTCTCCATTTGTTCGCCTGACGCCACCGGCGCCGTGCTGGTGCTGTTCGAGACGCCGGCCGCGCCGGTTCCCGCGGCGGAACTGCGCCTGGACCCCGCGCGCCACCGCACCGGCCCCTACTGGCACGTCGAGGTGCCCGGGCTGGGCCACGGCCAGGCCTACGGCTGGCGCGTCGAGGGACCGCGCGATGCCGCGGCAGGGCTGCTCTTCGACCGGGACAAGCTGCTCCTCGATCCGTGCGCCCGGGTGGTGGCCGGACAGGACCGCTACGACCGCCGCGCGGCCGCCGCGCCGGGCGACAACACGGACCGCGCCCTGCGCGCCGTGGTGGTCGATCCTTCGCTCTACGACTGGCGAGGCGACCGGCCGCTGCCGCCGCCCCGCGGGCGCGAGGTGATCTACGAGGTGCACGTGCGCAGCTTCACCGCCCACGCCTCGAGCGGGGTGCCGGAAGGCCAGCGCGGAACGTATGCCGGCCTGGCGGCGCGGGCGGCCTGGCTGCGCGAGCTGGGCGTGACGACCGTCGAGCTGATGCCCGTGCACGAGTTCGACGCTCAGGACGCGCCGGTCGGCCTGGTGAACGCCTGGGGCTACAACCCGGTCGCCTGGTCGGCGCCGCACGCGGCGTACAGCTCCGACCGCGGCCCAGCCGGACCGGTCGACGAGTTCCGCGACATGGTGCGCGCGCTGCATCGTGAGGGGTTGCGCGTGATCATCGACGTCGTCTACAACCACACGGCCGAGGGCGGCCCCGACGGACCGGTGCTGTCGTGGCGGGGGCTGGACAACCGCGGCTGGTACCTCGCCGGACGCGACCCGGCCCGCTACGCCGACTTCACCGGCTGCGGCAACACGATCAACGCGAACCATCCGGTGGCCGCGCACGTCATCCTCGAGTCGCTGCGCTGGTGGGTGCGGCACCTGCACGTCGACGGGTTCCGCTTCGACCTGGCGTCGGCCCACGCGCGCGACCAGGACGGCGCGCCCTTGGAGCGTCCTCCCCTGCTCCTGGCGATCGACGCGGATCCCGAGCTGGCCGGCGCCCGCCTGGTGGCCGAAGCCTGGGACGCCGGCGGCCTGTACCAGGTCGGCGACTTTCCCGGCTCCCGCTTCGCGGTGTTGAACGGGCGCTTCCGCGACGACGCGCGGCGGTTCTGGCGCGGCGACGAGGGCCTGATCGAGTCCTTGATGGCCCGCCTGGTGGGCAGCCCCGACCTGCTGCGCGGGGTCCGGGCCCGCCCCTCGCACACGGTCAACTACGCGACCTGCCACGACGGTTTCTGTCTGCGCGACCTGGTTTCCTACGGCCGCAAGCACAACGAGGCGAACGGCGAAGGCAACCGCGACGGCACCGACGACAACCACAGCTGGAACTGCGGCTCCGAGGGGCCGACTGACGACCCGCTGGTGTCGGCGCTGCGAGCCCGCCAGGCGCGCAACCTCCTGGCGCTGACCCTGCTGTCCCACGGCACGCCCATGATCCTGGCCGGCGACGAGTTCGGGCACACGCGACGCGGCAACAACAACCCCTGGTGCCAGGACAACGAACTGAATCACCTGGACTGGTCGCCCGCGGCGCAGGACGCGGGGCTGCTGCGCTTCACGCGGGGACTGCTGCGGTTCACAGCCGGCCTGCGCATCCTGCAGGAGGACCGCTTCTGGTCCGCCACCAGTCCGGAGCGACCGGGCGACATCTCCTGGCACGGGGTCGAGCGCGGCAGGCCGGACTGGAGCCCGCGCTCGCGGGCGCTCGCCTTCACCCTCGAGCACGCCGGCGGCCAGGCCGCGCATGTGATGGCGAACGCCGGGCCGCAGGCGTTGGAGTTCGCCCTGCCCGAGCCCCGCGCCGGCGGGCCCTGGCGCCTGGTGGCCGACACGGCGCGGCCGTCGCCGGCGGACTTCCACGACGCCGGCACCGAGCCCGTGCTCACGGCGACGACGGTGCGCGTGGCGCCCCACAGCCTGGTCGTTCTGGCGGCGGGTCCCCTGGCGGCGGATCTCCCGGCGGCGGATCCCCCGCCGGCGGGCTGACTCGCCGGCGGGCGGACTCGGCGGCGGGCTGACTCGGCGGCGGGCTGACTCGCCGGCGGCCCGGCAGGGCGATTTCCGCTGGCGTCGCCGGGACGGTCCGGCTATCATCGGCGGGCGAGTCTCGGGGACTCCACGCCACGGATCGACCGCGCCCGGCGGACAACCGGAAGGACGACTGCGCTGCAACTCGCCCGATTCGCCCGGAGTCCCTGAACGCTCCGCCCCCGTCCTGGCGTGCCAGCGGCGGGGGCGGTTGTTTGCACGGGAGGCCGCCGTGAACCGCACCAGCCCTCTTTACCTGGATCACAACGCCACGACGCCGATCGATCCCCGCGTGCTGGACGCCATGCTGCCTTGGCTGCGCGAGGGATACGCGAACCCGTCGAGCCCCCACGCCGCGGGCGCGCGCGCCCGGGCGGCGATCGAGCGCGCGCGCGGGCAGGCAGCCGCGCTGCTGGACGCCGAGCCCGCGGGCATCGTCTTCGGCGGCGGCGGCACCGAGGCCGATAATCACGCCGTCGTCGGCGCCGCGCGCCTGGGCGCCGCCGCGGGCCGGCGCGAGCTGGTCATCTCCGCGGTCGAGCACCCCGCGGTCAGCGGGCCCTGCCGCGACCTCGAGCGCTGGGGGTTCACCACGCGCGTCGTCGGCGTCGACGACCAGTGCCGGGTGGACGCCGCCTCCGTCGCCGCGCTGCTCGGACCCGGCACCGCGCTGGTGTCGGTCATGCTGGCCAACAACGAGACCGGCGCCCTGCAGCCGGTGGCCGCGATCGCGGACACCGCCCGCCGGGCCGGCGCCCTGTCGCACACCGACGCCGCGCAGGCCGTGGGCAAGATCCCGGTCAGCGCGCGCGCGCTGGGCGTCGACCTGCTGGCGGTCGCCGGGCACAAGCTCTACGCGCCGAAGGGCGTGGGACTGCTGGTTGTGCGGCCCGGGCTTGAGCTGCCGAACCTGATGTTCGGCGCCGGCCATGAGGGCGGACGACGCCCCGGCACCGAGAACGTCGCCGCGATCGTCGGACTGGGCGCCGCCTGTGAGTTCGCCGGCCGGGACCTCGCCGCCGAAGCGGCGCGCCAGGCCGCGCTGCGCGACGAGTTGCAGGGCCTGCTGTGCGCGGCGATCCCGGCGGCCCACGTGCACGCGGCGAAGGCGCCGAGGTTGCCGAACACGCTCAGCATCGGCTTCGAGGGCACGACCGGCGCCGCCATCCTGGCGCACCTGCCGGACGTCGAGGCCTCGGCCGGCGCGGCCTGTCACGGCAGCGGCGGCGGCTCGGCGGTGTTGGCGGCCATGGGTGTGGCGCCGGAACTGGCCCGCGGCACG
>VGXH01000297.1 GCA_016873405.1 bacterium | reverse complement strand
CCCGAACTCGCGCACCTTCGGGCCGTAGGTCAGCCAGCCCGAGCGCAGCACCTCGGTGACGGCCGCGAGTTCGGCCTCACCGAGATCCGGGCGGAAGAACGGCAGGAATGCCTCGCGTCGGATGAACTCGGTTCCCTGCAGGTCGGCCATGCGTCCTCCGCTCGTCGTCTCTGCCGCGCGCGACGATTCGTCAGCGCACGACGGCCAGGGTCATCGTCGTCTCGAATCCGCGCCAACTCAGGCGCAGCAGGTAGTAGCCCGACTGGATGGCGCCGCCCATGCGGCTGGTGCCGTTCCAGAACGCCGTGTCGGCGGTCACCTGGGGATCGCGATAGACCAGTTCGCCCTGCAGGTCGTAGATCTCGACGGTCGCCGGTTCGTCGGCGGTGACGCCCGCCGGCAGCCCTCCCAGCCTGAGCCCGGCGCCGGCCAGGGGATTCCCGACCCAGGGATTCGGATAGCAGAACGCGAGCGTCAGGGCATCCTGCGCGTCGCCGCCGCCGCCCGCGCCGACGGTCAGGAGCACCGTGCCCTGGTCCGAGGTCAGCAGAAGCCGACGTCCGGCGCCATCGGCGACGATCTTGCGGTAGCTCAGCCCCGGCAGCGGGGCGATGGTGTTCGCCGAATAGAGCGCCTGATACGTCGTCGAACCGTAGTAGTTCTGCAGGTCGATCCAGACGGCCACCGACACGTCGCCGCCGCTGCCGCGGATGCGGTTCAGCCCGGTGCGGGTCGCGACCCAGACGTCGCCGTTGGCGTCGACCGCCAGATCCGCCACGTTGCCGTTGACCAGGCCGACGGAGCTGGCGGTGAACTTCTCACCCACGGCCGTCAGCAGCCGCGCCCGGCGCGCCGCCTCGTCGTAGGTGAACTGCACCACGCCGTTGCCGCCGGCCCACAGCGTGCCGTCGCGGCCCAGCGCCAGGCCCACGGCGCGGCCGAGGTTGGGCGCGGTGCCGGCCAGCCCGGCGATCGGGGCGTCCCAGCGGTCGTCCGACTGGTCGGCCCAGGTCAGCGGGTCTCCCGGTCCGGCCAGGTCGCCGTTGACGTCCCAGCGCACCAAGCCCACGTTCTCCACGGCGAACCAGATGACGTCGCGCCGTTCGACCAGCGCATCCCAGACCGACGGACCCGTGCCGAGGCCGCCGGTCAGGGGCAGCGTGATCCAGTTGGCGGGGTTGCGCCAGCCGTCCGGATCGATCAGGACATCGACCTTCTGCGCGTCGCTGACGTCGTGCATCGCGATCAGCGGGCCGTCCGGATGCGTGACCAGGTTGACCACGAAGTGGCCGGACAGGCCGCTCGACGTCGACGTCAGGTGGTTCACCTTGCCGGTGGCGCCGTCGATGCGGAGGATCCCCTGGGTGAACTGGTTCGCCCATACCGTGCCGTCGGGGCCGGCCGCCATGCACAGCACGTTGCCGCCGGCGGTGAAGATGCCGTTCGAGTCGGGGGCGACGTGGGCCGACTCCCACAGGTAGGTCCAGGCGCCGTTGCGCAGGCGTGAGACGTAGGCGCCTCGCCAGTCGCCGATCCAGATGTCGCCGCCGGGCGTGAAGGTGACGCCCTCGACGCTGCGCGCGAGGCTGGCGCGGAAATCCAAGAACGTGAACTGGTCGCCCGCCTCCCGGCGGCCCAGGTAGGCCTGTTCCAGGACACGGGATCCGCTGACCTGCTGGCTGCGGCCGCCGATCCAGACATCCGCGCCCGCGTGCACCGACCGGCACTTGGGATTGGTCAGCGCCACGGTGCGCCAGACGCCGCCGGTGGCGGCCTCCAGCACGCCGTTGCCGGAACTGTCGAGGCCCAGCGCCCAGATCTCGTTCTGGCGGCAGCTGACGCGCGTGACCCAGACGCCGAGGGAGCGAACGATCTGCCAGGTCGAGGCGGCGTCGTTCCAGCGGTAGACGCCGCCGTTGGTCGCCGCCAGCAGGCTGCCGCCGCTCTCGATCGCGAAATCGTTGACGACCAGGCTGCCGAGACCCGCGTTCTGGTTCGTGAAGACGTTGGCGGCGAAGCGCGAGACGCCCACGGGCGTGCCGATGAAGAGCTGGCCCTGCCAGATCTGCAGCGCGTTGACGTCGTTCGCGATGAGGCCGTCCTGCTCGGCGGTGTACAGATTGCCGGAAAGGCCATCGATGATCTGGCCGATGCCGGCGCCTTCCATCGCGTAGTACACGCGCTCGCTGCCGCCGACCATCGCGCCGGCGACCGCCGTGAGGTCCCTGCCGCCGAGGTTGCTGGCGTACTGCCGGAACGTCGGCGCGCCGCCCGGGTCGGTCACCCGCGTCAGGCCGCCGCCGTCGGTGGCGATCCACAGATGGGCGCCCGACCAGGCCAGATCCGTGATGTTGTTGCCCGACAGGTCGGCGCTCGCGGTCCACACCTCGACCGCGCCGAGGTCGCCGACCGGAGCGGTCGCGAGTCCGCCGCCGTCCAGGCCGGCGAACACGCGGCCTCCGACCTCGACGATAGCCGTCACCTCCCGTTGCAGCAGCAGCGGCTGCAGATCGACCGTCTGGGAGCGAGCCGGGCGGGCCGTCGCCGCCAGGGCCAGGACTGCGGCCAGGAGCAGGTGGCTGCTGCGAGTTCGCATTGCGCGCATGATCACGGGCCTTCTTCCTGCGGCGGTCATCCGTCCGCCGCCGGTGACGGGGTCGTCTCGCGGACGGGCACGAGTTGGCCGAAGCCGCCCGGATCCCGCCACAGTTGCCTCAGTTTCGCCGCACGTGACGGCCGGACGCCCGCCGGCGCGGCGGCCCAGGCGCCGGTCAGGCCGGGAGCCGGCGGCTGGCTCCTCCAGAACGCCAGCACGTCGGCGGGCGTTTGCGGCGTCTCGCGCCGGCCGCCCGTCTGCGGGCGCGGCCCGGCCAGCGCGATCTGGCCGGACGCCAGCGGACCCGCCAGCTTCCATTGCCATGGCAGCGGCAGCACGCGTCCGTTGCCGTCGACGGCCAGGGTGAGCGCCGGGTCGTGACCCCAGACGTCGCTCAGCGTCACCGGCGCGAACCCGCCGCGTCCGCGACGGACCCTGCCGCGGAGCCACAGCCAGCCCGGCGCCGCCACGATCCAGAGTCCGAGACCGGCCGCGACTCCCGCCAGGCGCCGTCCCGCCCCGGCCAGGGGCGAGCGCCCCCCTGGCAGGTGCACGGCACTCAACTCGTTCCCGAACGCCTCGACATGATCGCCGGCTTCGGCCAACCAGGCCACCGCGCCCGGCCAGCGCAACCGGATGCGCTGGCGCCTCAGCACGGCGAGCACGCCCCACTCGGCCGGCGTGCGCGGCTCCTGTCCGTCCCAGAATACCACCTGCGAGATCCGATAGCGCCTGACGATCTCGGGGATCTCGGCCGGGAGTCCCAGCCAGGGCACCTCGCCGTCGCCCAGAGCCGGCAACCCGGAGCCGGCGGGCGGCTCGGCGACGTAGCCGGCCACGTCGAGGCCGCCGCCGGGCGCGTTGCGCAGCCCCGCGAGCCCGGCGGCGACGCGGGCCGGCGAACCGACCAGCAGCGTGCGCTCGAGGGTCAGGCGACCGCGCACCAGGCGCCCGCGGGCCCGCCGCACGAGGCGGTCGCCGGCGAAGGTCGCCAGCGCCAGCAGCGGGATGAACAGGAGCAGCACGGCGCGGCTGACCACGTCGAGATGCCCCAGGTAGGTGG
>VGXH01000296.1 GCA_016873405.1 bacterium | reverse complement strand
ACTTCGCTCTGGCCGACGCCTGGCGCGCGCTGTTGCTGGAGCGCCTGGACCCGGCGCGCGTGGTGGCCGAATGGCTCGATGTCGCCGACGGCTACCGCTGGGAGGCCTGGGCCCCCGCCGCCGCGTTCGGGGACCTGGCGGCGCGTCTGCGCGCGCTGGACCAGGCGGGGGCCGGCACCATCGACTGGCAGGACGGCCTGTCGTGCCTCAGCCTGGCGGGCGGCCGGCCCGACTCGTGGCTGCAGGTGCACCGCCATCTCGACGCGCTGCGCGCCGAAGCGGGCGGCGCGCCGTGGCGCGTGCGCGCCGACGGCGCCACGCTCAGGGTCCTGCTGGACGCGCCAGAGCCGGGTGACCTGCCGGCACGGCTGCACCGTTCCCTGCTGGCAGGCTGAACTCGCGCTCGAGGTATTCGCGCCACGGCCCCGGCGGCAGCGCGCGACCGGCCTCGGCCAGCCAGCGACCGGCCGCCTCGGCGTCTCGCGCCCGCCCGCGGCACAGCACGATGATGCGCACCAGCGCGCGCTGGCCCTGCGGGTCCCCCGGATGCAGCTCGTAGAGGCGGCGGTAGACATCCAGGGCTCCCCGGTAGTCGAGCTGCAGTTCCTTGAACCGCGCCGCCTCGGCCATCTCCGGCGGCGAGAGCAGGTCGGCCCTCCCCGCGCGGCAGGCCTCGTCGTAGACGCCCAGGGCGGCGTCCACGCGCCGCTCCTGCCGATGCATGTCCCACAGGCGCCGCCAGGCCGCGGCCGCTTCGGCCGGGCGGCCCGCCACGTGCTGGCTGCGCGCCAGTTCGAGCAGCGCTTCGCGGTCCCCGGTCTGCAGTTCCAGCGCCTCGGTCCAGGCGCCGGCCGCGGCCAGGTACTGCCCGTCGCGGAAGTAGCGGCGCCCACGCGCGGCAGCCGCCTCGAAGCGCCCGGCCCTGAGCTCCCCCGTCGCCAGCCCCAGCGCCAGCCCCAGCCCGAACCCGCCGAGATGCGCCCCGAAGCTGACGGTGTTGCCGGTATGCGGCGCCAGCAGCATCTGCGTCACCTGCAGCAGGATCCACAGCGGCACCGCCCACGGCACGGGCACCGGCGCGCGTCCTACCCTGTTCTGGCCGCCGATCGGGGCGAACAGCCACCAGGCGATCACGACGCGCGCGCTGTGCAGCCGCAGCACGGTCAGTGCCATCAGCCCCGCGATCGCCCCGGATGCTCCCAGCACGCCGAGCCCGCCCTGCCCGAAGAGCCCGACCGCCGAGACCACGCCGTGCGCAAGGTTGCCGCCCACGCCCAGCAGCAGGAACAGGCCAAGGAGCGCCGGGCGGCCCAGGCGGTCCTCCAGCGGCGGCGCCAGCACATGCAGGTAGAGCAGGTTGCCGAACAGGTGCAGCCACGAGCCGTGCAGGAAGACCGCCGTGACGACGGTCCCGACGTGGCTGTTGCCGGGGAAGAACGCCAGGTCCAGAGGGTCGCTGCCCGCCGCCGGCGCCAGCCACCTTTGCCAGGCGTAGACAACCGTCAGCGCCGCCATCAGCGCCCAGGTCAACCACGGGCGTCGGCGCACCGGCCGATCGATCCCCACGGGGAAGAAGTAGAAGAAGTACATCGCCCGCCCCGACCCGGAAACCGTCTGCCCCGGGGCCGGCCTGGCCCGCGGGAGCGATGAGGGATCGGCAAACGGCAGAAGGACTTGAACGGGACGATTCAGCCGGCACTGGAACGCCCTGCGCGGGTCGTGCCGTCGAGATTGTGTCCGTCGGCGCCGCTCCTCGGCGCGGCCGGCGCCGCCGGCTCTTCAGACCCGCGCGGGGACCACGGCCTGGTCGCTGACGATGCGCCCGTCGGCCAGACGGACGATCCGTCGCGTGCGCGCGGCGATGTCCGCCTCGTGGGTCACGATCACGATGGTGTGGCCGGCCGCGTTGAGGCCGCCGAGCAGACCCATGATCTCGTCCGAGGTGGTCGAGTCCAGGTTTCCGGTCGGCTCGTCGGCCAGGATCAGCGAGGGATTGTTGACCAGCGCGCGCGCGATGGCCACGCGCTGCCGCTGACCGCCGGACAGCTCGTTCGGCTTGTGCCAGGAGCGGTCGGCCAGCCCCACGGCGCGGATGGCCTCGTCGACGCGCTCGCGCCGCTCGCCGGTCTTGATGCCGGCGTAGACCAGCGGCAGCTCCACGTTCTGGGCGGCCGTGCTGCGGGGCAGCAGGTTGAAGGTCTGGAAGACGAACCCGATCTCCCGGTTTCGGATGTCGGCCAGCTGGTCGTCGCTCAGCGTGGACACCTCCACGCCGCCCAGCCGGTAGGAGCCGCTGGTCGGCGTGTCCAGGCAGCCGAGCATGTTCATCAGCGTCGACTTGCCCGACCCGCTGGTGCCCATGATGGCGACGTACTCGCCCCGCTGGATCCGCAGGTCCACGCTGCGGACGGCGGGCACCGACTGCGTCCCCACCACGTACGTCTTGCTCAGGTCCCGGACGTCGATCAGGACCTCGCCGGGCACGGGTCCGCCGTGGTCCATGTCATTCCCCCGCCGCGGCGTTGCGCCGGCCCAGGGCGCGGTCCAGGCTGGCCCGGGCGATCAGGAAGTCGCACCTGGCCTGCACTTCCTGGGCTCGCGCGCTCGTCAGGTTCACCTGCGCGACGATGACGTCCAAGGCCGTGCCGGCCCCCACGCGGAAGCGCTCCTGGGCCAGGCGCAGCCCCTCTTCGGACTGGACGATGGTCTCGCGGCTGACGCCGGCGCGCTCCCGCGCCTCCACCAGGGCGTTGTGCAGCTGCCGGATCTCGACCTGCACGTTCAGGCGCGCCTGCTCCAACTGGTACTCGGCGATGCGGGCCGAAGCCTTCGCGCGCGAGACGTTGCTGTAGGTCTGCAGCCGGTCGAAGATGTTCCAGGACACCTGGTAGCCGTACGAGGTGGACGACGAGACCTGGGCGCCGAACTTGTAGGGCGACTCGTTGTTGTCGCGGCCGTAGTTGCCGTAGACGTCCACCCGCGGCAGCAGGCCGCCGCGCGCCGTCTTGACGTCCTGGCGGCGGGCCTCGACCGTCATCTGGCTGCCCTGCAGGTCCAGCCGGTTGCGCAGGGCTTCGCCGTAGAGTTCGGCCGCTTCCGCCACCGAGAAGTCCGTCTCGAGCACCGAGGCGTCCACCGTGAACTCGCCCTGCAAGGGCCGGTTCATGGCATAGGCCAGGTCGGCTTGGCCCTTCTTGATGCTGTTCTCGGCCACGACCACGTCCAGCTTGGTGTTCTCCAGGGCGACGCGCTGCTGAAGGACATCGCTCTTGGCGGCGCTGCCCAGCTTGAAATAGGTCTCCGTCCGCTCCAGTTCGCGCGCCGCGCGGTCCCGGGCCTCCCGCGCCACCTCGGCCAGCTTCTCGAAGCGCACCAGGTTGTAGTAGGCGGCCACGACGTCCTCGACGACCCGCTCGCGCGTGTAGCCGACGGTGGCGTCGGCCGCCTCGAGGCTGTGCTTCGCGCTGCGCAGCGTGCCGTACTTGGCAAACCCGTCGAAGAGGTTCAGCGTGGCGCGGCCGCCGAGCGACTTGTAGGTGGCGCTGACGGTCTGGTCGGCGATCTCGCCACTGGGCACCATGGTCGGGAAATCGATCCAGGTTCCCGGCTGGTTGGTCTCCAGGCGGTAGGTGCCCGGCTCACTCTGCGCCACGTCGAAGTCCCCC
>VGXH01000295.1 GCA_016873405.1 bacterium | reverse complement strand
AAAAAGTTCACGCCCGAAGGCGGGCACGTCCGCCTCGTGCTCGCGGAGGAGGGCTCGAGCGTCGCGGTCAGCGTGCTGGACGACGGGCCGGGAATCCCGAGCGAGGACATCCGGCGCATCTTCCGCGAGTTCTACCGCGCCGACGGCGCCGCCGCCCTGGCCGAAGGCACGGGATTGGGCCTGAGCATCGCGCGGCACATCGTGCAGCTGCACGGGGGCCACATCGAGGCGCGTCGACGGCCGGAGGGCGGTTCCGAGTTCCGCTTCCTGGTGCCCAAGGAAATGGGCCAGCTGGCCGCCCTGCCGAGCGTGAAGGGGCTGCAGACCTCCGCCGAGAAGGCGTCGCAGATCATCTCCACCGTCCTGCGCACCGTCGCCGAGCTCACGGACTCGCTCGCGGTGACGCTGCTGCTGGGGGACGGCAACGGAGCGCTGGTTCCCGTCGGCTCGCTCGGGCGGCGCGACGACGGCCGTCGTCAGCAGCCGGTGATCCTGACGGAGGCCTGGCGGCGGTTCCTGCTCGACGGTCGCGCGCAGCCGGAGCCGGTCGCGATCATCGGCGATCTGGACCAGGTCCCGGGGCAGGACCCGGGCGGGCGGCTCTACTGCCCGCTCGCGCACGAGGACGAGCCGGTCGGGTTGCTTATCACCGGCAGACACGCGGCCGAGGCAGGGTACGGAGAGGCGGAGCAGCAGCAGCTCGAGGTGCTGGCGCGCATCATCGCCACCGCGCTGCGGAACCTCGAAGGCAACGAATCGCGCGTGCTCGAGGCGCTGCAGGTGCTGCTGCACACCCGTCGCACGGGCATCCCGACATCGACGCCCGAAGCGCTGCACCTGATCGCGCGCCTGGCGGGAGCGCTCGGCGTCCGCTCGCAGGAGTGCCGGCGGCTCCTGTACGCGGCCACGCTGCACGACGCCGGCATGGCGCGGGTCGGGGACGAGATCGTCCTGGGCGCGGCGCCGCTCAGTTGGGACGAGCGCGACGAGATCGAGCGGCATGTCGAGCAGGGCTGCGAACTGGTCGGTCCCCTGCTGCCGGATCCGGCCGTGCGCGGCCTGATCCGCCACCATCACGAACGCATGGACGGCAACGGCTACCCGGACGGCCTGGTCGGCGGCGACATCCCGCTGGGGGCGCGGATTCTCGCCGTGGCCGATGCCTGGTTCTCGCTGACCAAGGACCGCCCGTTCCGCGCCGGATTGCCGCCGTCGCCGGCGTTGGCGGAGATCCGGGCCCATGCCGGCACGCAGTTCGACCCGCGCGTGGTCGACGCCCTGGCGGAACTCGTGGAGCCGGCGCGGCGCCCGGCGGACTGAACGACGGGGCCGCAGCGCGGCCCGAGGAGTCGAGATGGCGTCCAGACCGCGGATCCTGATCGTCGATGACGAGCGGCCGATTGCGACGCTGCTGGCCCAGACCTTCGTCAACGAGGGTTTCGAGGTCGCGCATGCTCACGACGGCATCGACTGCATGAACAAGATGGCTTCGTTCCAGCCGGACGTGGTGATCATGGACATCATGATGCCGAAGCTGGACGGCATCGACGCCACGCGGCTCATCCGCCGCAACCGGCTGCGGGGGGACACGCTGATCGTCGCCCTGTCGGCGCGGGGGGACGAGGAGACGCGCGCCCGGATGAAGGAGGCCGGCGCCGATCTGTTCATGCGCAAGCCGTTCGTGATCGCCAAGCTCGTGGACCGCGTCGGGCGCCTGCTGGCCGCGCGGTCGGGCCGGGTGTAGGCGATCGTGTCGCGCTCTCCCGGCAGCCCTGGACGGTCGGCGCCACCGGCGAAGCCCGGAATCCGCGGCGCAGACGTCACCGGATCCTGGCGTGGGCGCGTGCTGGCGCTGGAACGGATCCTCGCGGCATCGAACCGGCTGAACGCGACCCACGCGCGGGGCGAATTGACCGAGCGCGTCGTGGCGAGCGTGATCGAACTGGGCGGGTTCCGGCGCGCCCAGCTGAACCTGTGGGACGAGACGGTGCACGCCTACGTGACTCGGGCCTGCGCGGGCATGCGCGCGGCCGAGATCACGGCGCTGACGGCCGCTCCCGTGCTGCCGGCCGATTTCGCGACGCTCACCGACGCCCGCCACCGCTACTCGAACTGCTTCCTGGTGCCGGCGCCCGGGACCGCGTCGGCCGCCCGGGCCGGCTCCTGGCCGCCCGGCTTGCGCCTGGTGGCGCCGCTGGCGGCGGCGTCGGGCGAGCGATTCGGCTTCCTGGTCCTGGACGATCCTGCCGACGGTCTGGTCCCGGATCCTGACCGCCTGCGCCTGCTGGAGTTCCTCGTGCAGCAGTCGGCCACGGCGCTGGAGTCGGCGGAGATCTACGAACGCCTGGCGGCCCGTAACGCCGAGCTGTCGGCGGCCTCGCGGAAACTCGACAGCCTGGCCAAGATGAAGCGCAACTTCGTCGCCAACGTCAGCCACGAGCTGCGCACGCCGCTCACCTCGATCTCCGCCTACAGCGAGTTGCTGCAATCGAATCTCGGGGCCCTCACCGGCGAGTCGCTGGCCGAGTTCCTGAAGGTCATCCACGCCGAGAGCCGGCGGCTCGGCTCGGTCATCAACGACATCCTGGAGATCGGCAATCTGGAACAGGGACGCCCCGCTCTCTACGCGGCGGAGCTGGACCTGTGCCAGTTGGTCCGCCGAGTCGCTGAGGCGTGGACGGCGCGCGCGCACGAGCGGGGGCTCGTCCTGGCGGTGGACGCGGGCGAGACGCCGCTGTGGCTGGCCGCCGACCAGGTCCTGCTGCGCCAGTTGCTGGATCACCTGCTGGACAACGCGGTCAAGTTCTCGCCTGCCGGCGGGCGGGTCGTCGTGGCGGTCGGCGAGGCGGGCACGGCGGCGCGCCTTACCGTCAGCGACTCTGGCATCGGCGTTCCCGACGACAAGCTCGGCGAGATCTTCCAGTCGTTCTTCCAGGTCGATGACTCGGCCACGCGCGCCCACAACGGACAGGGCGTGGGCCTGGCGATCTGCCACGACATCGTCCAGCACCACGACGGGCGCATCTGGGCCGAGAACCTCGAACCGCAGGGAACGCGCTTCACGGTGCTGCTGCCGCGGCGAGCGCCGGTGGTGCTCAACCGCGACGCCGACAACGTCGGCGCCGGCGGCATGGAGCCGGCGGAACTCCTCCAGCGTCTGCTGAACTGGGTGGCCGGCAGCCTGGGCGTGAGGACGGCCGCCTTGATGACGGCGGACGACGACGGCCAGACGCTCACGATCCGGGCAGGCGTCGGCCTGCCCGGCGCCGTCGTCCAGGGCGTGCGTCCGCGACGCGGCGCCGGTTTCGCGGGCCGCGTCCTGGAGACGGGGCGCACGCTGCTGATCAGCGACCTGGGACGTTGCGAACAGGCGACCGGCGATTCGGACGAGATCCGCTACACGACGCCGTCGCTCCTGTGCGTGCCGCTGCTGGAGGACGACCGCTGCCTCGGCGTGCTGACGGTCAACAACAAGATCGACGGCACCGCGCTGGACGACGACGACCGCCTGCTGCTGGAGAGCCTGGCGCCTCGGGTCGCGAGCCTGCTGGTGCGGCATGCCGCCTGGCGCCGCGAGGGCCTCGCCCTGCAGCAGGTACGCCAGGCCCTGCGGGCGACGACGGCCGTCGGCCAGCCGTGCCGCGACAGCGTGTACGGCATCTGCCGCG
>VGXH01000294.1 GCA_016873405.1 bacterium | reverse complement strand
TGCGCGCGATCCGCGCGTAGAGATCCTCGACCTTGCCGTGCACCAGCAGGAGCTTCTGCGCCAGTTGTTCGACCTGGGACGGCGCCAGCTGCAGAGCCAGGAACGCGTCGAGGATCTTCTTCTGGCGTGCCTGCACCATGCGCGCCAGCGTCGCGGCGCGCGGACCGTCGCCGCACGCTTCCAGCTCCGCGCGCGCGTCCACCAGCTCCTTCTGCAGCTTCTCGATGCCGTCAATGGCCTTCAGGAGGCGCTTGCCCTCCTTCTCGGCCGACAGGTGCACGTTCCAGGTGCTGGCGTCCTGCTGGATGACCTCGTCGACGTGGACCGACTGCGCCAGGAGCTGGTTGGCGGTCTGGCGCAGTTCGCGCAGCGAGTGCTTCGAGCGCAGCGTGGCGTCGATGATGGCCAGACGTCCGTCCTCCATGCGGCGGGCCAGGTTGACCTCGCCCTGGCGCGTCAACAGGGGGACGCGGCCCATCTCGCGGAGGTACATGCGGACCGGGTCGTCGTACTTGACGTTGGTGCGGCTGACCTTGCGGGCGGCGGCGACCTTCTTCTGCTCCTTCTTCTTCCGCCGCGAGAGCCGTTCCTGCGCCTCGGCATCCGAGTCGTAGAAGTCGATCTGCAGTTCGCCGAGCTTCTCGTAGAGGCGATCGACCTCCTCGACCGTGAAGTCGTCGCCCAGCAGGTCGTTGATCTGCTCGTGCAGGATGTAGCCGCCCTTGGCGGTGGCCTCCCTGCGGATCGTCTCGATCAGGGCATCGAAGCGCTTGCTGTCCATGCGCCGGTCCTGCTCCCGTGTCCGTGGTGACCGGTTCAGCGCCCAGCGGTCCGGGTGTCGTGCCCGAGCCGCGCGAGGCAGTCAGTGACGACCCTGACATGATCGGTGCGGGCGGGGATGTCCTCGCGGTCGAGCAGCCTGGTGACGTAGCCGCGGTAGGCCGCATCACCCACGCCGTTCCAGCGCGACAACACCCACTCCCTCACGCCCGGCGTTGCGCCCGGGCTCGCCGACCAGGTCCTGATCTCGGCGGCCAGGGTCGCGGCCGCCGGTTCCAGCCCCGGCAATTCGCCGGCGGCGGCCAGTTCGCGGGCCGCCGCCCCCGTCTCGTCGCGCAGCGCGTGCGCCAGCATGTCGCCGGCGATGCGCGCCACCTGCACCGCGGCCAGCGAGCGCCGCACGCGCGGGCCGCGGACGCGGCGGTGGTCGGCCGCCTCCGGCGCGGGCGGCGCCGCATCGTCGTCCGGGCCGCCGGTCCGCTTCCCTTCCGCGGCGGCCGTGCCCGCGAGCCGGCCCGGCTCGCCGGCGCCGGCCGGCAGCGACCGCCGCAGCACGTCGCGGTCGATGCCGAACTCCGTGGCTGCTTCCTGCAGCACGTACTCGCGCCGCAACGGATCCTCGATGCCGGCGACGGTGGCCAGCGCCTGCCGCACGGCGCGTTCGCTCAGGCTGCGGTCGCCGCCCCGCGCGGCGGCCAGGCGCTTGAGGAAGGGCACGTAGCCGACCGCGTCCCTCAACGCCGCCTCGATGGGCGCCGCGCCGCCGGCGATCGCCACGTCGGCGGGATCCTTGCCCGTCGGCAGCTGCGCGATCCGCGGCTCCAGGCCGCAGCGCAGCGCGATGTCGGCCGAGCGCACGGCCGCCTTCAACCCGGCCTTGTCGCCGTCGAACATCAGGACCACGTCGCGCGCGCCCCGCCGCAGCAGTTTCGCCTGCTCCGGCGTGAACGCCGTGCCGCAGGTGGCCACGACGTTCGTGAACCCCGCCTGCGCCAGCGCCAACAGGTCGAGATAGCCCTCCACGAGCACCGCGCGCTTCTGCCTGGCGATGGCCATGCGCGAGGACTCGAACCCGTAGAGGAGCTTCCCCTTGTTGAAGTAGGCGCTGTCGGAGGAGTTGAGGTACTTGGGCTCGCCCTGGTCGAGGACGCGGCCGCCGAACCCGGCGACCTGGCGCGAAATGATCTTGACAGGAAAGATAACGCGGTTGCGGAAATAGGCAAACGGGTCGCCCCCGCGGTCGCTGGGCCGCAGCAGGTCCGCGCGCAACGCCAGTTCGCGGTCGACACCGCCACGCCGCAGTCCCTCCTCCAGCCAGCCGGGCTGGCCCGGCGCCCAGCCCACGTCGTAGTCGCGCAGCACCTTCTCGCCGAAGCCGCGCCCCCGCAGGTACGCGGCCGCCTGCGCGCCGAGACGATCGTCCCACAGCGCGTCGCGCCACAGCGCCATCGCCGTCTCGTTCGCGCGGTGGAAGGCGCGGCGCTCGCCCTCGGACTCGTCATCCTTCAGCGCGCTCGACAGGTCGATGTCCAGGGGGCGGGCGAGGATCTCCAGCGCCTCGGGGAACGTGACGCCCTCGGCCTCCATCACGAACGAGATGACGTCGCCGCCGGTGCCGCAGCCGAAGCAGTGCCAGCGCGCGCGCGACGGCGTGACGATGAAGCTGGGGGTCTTTTCCTTGTGGAAGGGGCAGAGGCCCTTGAAGACGGCGCCGGCGGGCTTGAGCTGGACGTGCTGGCGCACGACCTCGACGATGTCGGTCTCGTCCTTGACCCTGGCGATGATATCCGCAGAGAGGACCGGCGACATACCCTGCCCGACAGGCCTTCCGTTGCCGTGGCCGGGGGCTGCTGCCGGCGGCAGTCCGCACAGGAACCGGAGCCGGAGACGGGCCCGCTGTGGCCACTGGTCTGGCCCGCGAAGGGCCAGTGCCCCCCAAGGGGACCGGCGCGGTGCGGGAACCGGGCGAAATCGACGTAATGGATCACAATATGACAAGCAGGCGCGCGGCGCAACCGCAAGCGGGTCCCGCCGTGTCCCGCCGTGTCCCGCCGGGCCGCGCCGGGCCCCGCCCGGGGCCCGCCAGGGGATCCCGGAGCCGCGCGACCTCAGGCCAGCCGCACGAGGGTCACCCCGCCGGCCGTGTCCTCCTTGATGGAGGCGACGCGCCGGTCGGCGCGCAGGCGCGCCTGCAGATGCTCGCGCAGCCGGCCGGTGCCCCGGCCGTGGATGACCTCGACCGCGCCGAGGCCGGCGGGGATGGCGCGGTCCAGCAGCTGGTCCAGCCGCTGCCAGCCCTCCTCGCCGGTCAGGCCGCGCAGGTCCAGCACCGGCTCGGCCGCCGGCGCCTCGCCCTGCCAGGCCCACCCGCCGGCCACCGGGCCCGATTCGGGCGCGCGCGCGCCGGCGGGCTCGTCGAACGGCCGGATCGCGTCGAGGCCCAGCGTCAGGCGCAGGCCCTCGGCGTCGGCGACCAGCCGGCCGCCGCGCACCTCGACGACGCGCCCGACCAGGTTCAGGTGCGGGATGCGGACGCGGTCGCCTTCGCGGGGCGCGAAGCCCGGAGCGGCGACGTCGTCGGGCGTGTCGGCGGCGGCCGGGCCGGCTCGTTCGAGTTCGGCCAGACGGTCGCGGGCGCGGCGCACCGCCGGCTGGGCGCCCCGCTCGGCGCGGATCTCCCGCACCGCGTTCTCGATCGCGCGCCGGCCGTCGCGGACGGCCTGGTCGACCTCGCGCCGCGCGTCGGCCAGGACCTGCTTGCGCTGGCGATCGAGCTCGCGCAGCCGCCCATCAAGGTCCGCCTGGCGCGCCTCGGCCGCGGCGGTCGCGTCCCGCGCCTGCCGGCCCGCGTCCTGCAGCTCGCGCGCGCGCCGGTCCAGGTCGATCAGCAAAA
>VGXH01000293.1 GCA_016873405.1 bacterium | reverse complement strand
CGACCGCGGGAGGCGTCAAGGTCACGACGGTGGCCATCGCCTGGGCCAACCTGCGGTCGATCGCACAGGGACGCACGCGGGTCCGGTTGAGCGGTCGCGAGATCGACGCCCTCGACGTGCAGCGCGCGCTGCTCGTGCTGTCGACCGCGCTGGTGGTCGCCGCTCTGGCCACGCTCGTCCTGTTGGTGACCGAGGGCGTAGACCTGATGACCACGGCCTACGAGGTGTTCTCGGCCCTCGGGACGGTGGGCTTGTCGCTCGGTCTGACCCCCGTGCTGAGCGAAGGCGGACGCATCGTCATCATGGGGCTGATGTTCATCGGCCGGCTCGGCCCGCTCACGCTGGCGGCGAGCCTGACCGGTTCTGCGCGCGAACCGCATGTGCGCCTGCCGCGCGGTCGCATCATGATCGGCTGAGGCGCGCGCGGCCGGGGATACCGGCCGCGCCGCGAGCGGAAAGGACGAACCGATGATGAAGGCAGCGGTGGTCGGCCTGGGCAAGTTCGGCAGCGCCGTGGCCGTCGCCTTGGCGCGCGGCGGCGCCGAGGTGCTGGCGATCGACACGAACGAGCGGTTGGTCGAAGGCGTGGCGGACGAGGTGTCCGTCGCCGTGTCGTTCGACGCCACGGACCTGGCCAACCTGAAGGCCTACGGCGTCGGCTCGCTGGACGTGGTCGTGGTCGCGATGGCGACGAACTTCGAAGCCTCAGTGATGGTGACCATGCACTGCAAGGCTCTGGGCACCAAGCAGGTCTATGCCAAGGCGCTCAACGCGATGCAGGAGGCGGTGCTGCGGCGCGTGGGCGCCGACTCGGTGGTCAAGCCGGAACAGGACATGGGCACGCGCCTGGCCGACCACCTGCTGCACGACCGCGTCATGGAGTTCGTCCAGTTGCCGGTTGGCTTTGTGCTGCGCCGCGTCAAGGTGCCGGCCGACTGGGACGGCAAGTCGCTGGCGGAATTGAATCTGCTGGGCGCGCGCCGCCTGAACCTGGTGCAGATCCTGCGGCGCAACCCGGAGGGGACCGGGCAGGACGCCGAGACCCGCATCGCGCTGCCGAGCGGCCGCGAGGTGCTGCACGCCGGCGACCGCATCGACGTGATCGGGCCCGACAAGGAGGTCCACAAGCTGGACTGATCCGGGGCTCGCGGCCCGCGACCCGCGGGCTGGCCGTCCCGCTCCGCGCCGCTTATCATCCCGGGTCTGCCGGGGAACCGGCGCGTCGGCGCGCGGTATCACGCATTTCCCGGTCGACCACAACCCGTGACCCGGCGACCGCCGCGGTGGTCGCGATCCCCGGAGGCACCATGCGCCCGATCCGTACCGTGTTCAGCGCCCTGCTCGCCCTTGCCCTGGTGGCCGCCTGCCTGGTCCCCGCCGCGGGGGCGGCGCCCGCCGCCGGGTCGCCGCAGTTCGTGCGCCTGCAGACCGAGGCCGGCGACATCCTGCTGCTGTTCTACCCGAAGCTGGCGCCGAACCACGTGGCGAGCTTCCAGCACCTGACGCGCACGGGCTTCTTCGACGGCACCCGCTTCCACCGCATCGTGCCGGGCTTCGTCATCCAGGGCGGCGATCCCAACAGCAGGGACGACGATCCCCGCAACGACGGCCAGGGCGGTCCCACCGTGCGCGACGTCCTGACCGAGGCCGAGTACAAGGCCGTGGCCGCGGCCTCGAAGGTTCTGGAGGGCAAGGGCTACGCCGGCCTGACCGGAGACGCGCGTCTGAAGGCGGAGTTCTCCCCGACCGCCAAGCACGTGCGCGGCACGCTCAGCATGGCCCGCAGCCAGAATGTCGATTCGGCCGGCAGCCAGTTCTTCATCTGCGTCGCCGCCGCCGCCGCGCTCGACACCCAGTACACGATCTTCGGGCACGTCGTCAGCGGAATGGACGTGGCCGACAAGATCGTCTCGGCCGAGAAGAACCCGGCCGCCGGGCGCGACGCGCCGGCGGTGCCGGTGCAGATCATCAAGGCGACCGCCTTCGAGGGCCTTGCCGGCCTGACCGCCGCCGAGCGCGCCGCCTGGGACAAGATGCCCGCGGATCTCAAGGACGTCCGCTGACGGCCCGCCCGTCGCGCGGTTGTCATCAGGGAAGGTGGGACGCGTGAAGCCGTCCGGCAGCGCGAAGCCCGGGCCGCCGCCCGCCGGCGGGCCCCGGCCGGGCGCCCCGCGGGGAGTGATCTCCCTGCGGGGCGTCCGCGTGCACAACCTGCGGAACCTGGACCTGGAGATCCCGCGCCGGCAGCTCGTCGTCATCACGGGTCCCAGCGGGTCGGGCAAGTCATCGCTGGCCTTCGACACGCTGTACGCCGAGGGCCAGCGCCGCTACATCGAGAGCCTCTCCAGCTACGCGCACCAGTTCCTCGACCAGCTGGCCAAGCCGGACGTCGACCGCATCGACGGCCTGTCGCCGGCGCTGGCCATCGACCAGAAGGGACTCGGGCGCAGCCCGCGCTCGACCGTCGGCACGGTCACCGAGATCTACAACTTCCTGCGGCTGCTCTATGCGCGCTGCGGCGCGGTGCACTGCCCCGACTGCGGCGTGCCCGCCGGCGGGCGGCCCCTGGCCGAGATCCACGACGAGGTGGCCTCGCTGCCGGAGGGCACGCGCCTGTACCTGCTGGCGCCGGTCGTGCGCGGGCGCAAGGGCGAGCACCGGCAGCTGCTGGCGGGGCTGCTGCAGCAGGGCTACGTGCGCGCGCTGGTCGACGGCGAGCTGCGCGAGCTGGAGGACCTGCAGCTGGCCAAGGGCAAGGCGCACGACGTGGCGGTGGTCGTGGACGGGCTGGTGCAGCGGCCGGGCGTGGCCGACCGGCTGCGCGCGGCGCTGGACCGGGCGGCGGAGCTGGGCGAGGGCACCGTCATCGTCCGGGCCGGCGACCGCGAGACGTGGTACAGCCGGCAGTCCTCGTGCCCCGGCTGCGGCCGCGGCTTCGCGGCGCCGGAGCCGCGCCTGTTCTCGTTCAACTCCCCGGCCGGCTCCTGCCCCGGCTGCAACGGCCTGGGCACGCTGCGCACGATCAGGCCCGAGGCGGTGGTGCCGGACGAGTCGATCTCCCTGCGCGACGGCGCCGTCGCGTTTCTCAAGGGCAAGCCGACGAACTGGCTCTACGTGCAGTGCGAGGCGCTGGTGACGGCGCTGGAGGCGGACCTGGACGCGCCGTGGTCGAAGCTGCCGGCGCGCGCGCGGCAGGCGCTGCTGTACGGCCTGGGACCGGCGCTGGAGAAGGAACTGCGGCCGCACCGCAACTACAACGCCTTCCTGCGCGACTGGCAGGGGCTGGTGCCGGAGCTGGTGCGCAGGCACCGGGAGACCAAGAGCGAGAAGATCCGCCAGTCGCTCGAGAAGATGATGACCGAGCAGGAGTGCCCCGACTGCGGCGGCCACCGCCTGCGGCCCGAGGCGCTCAACGTGCGCGTGGGCGGGCTGCACATCGGCCAGGCGGCGGCGCTGACCCTGGACGACTTCGCCGCCTGGGTCGACGGCCTGGAGTTCACGGGCGAGCGCGAGCGGCTGGTCGCCGGGCCGGTGCTGGATCAGATCCGTCATCGCCTGCGGTTCCTGCTGCAGGTCGGGGTCAGCTACCTCTGCCTGTCCCGCGGCACGTCGTCGCTGTCCGGCGGCGAGGGACAACGCGTGCGCCTGGCCACGCAGGTGGGCTCGCAGCTTTT
>VGXH01000292.1 GCA_016873405.1 bacterium | reverse complement strand
TTTTTCTGCAGCGCCTTCAACGAGCGCACCAAGGAGCAGATGGGTCTGGTGATCCCGGTGGTCATCACCGTGTTCTCGGACCGCAGCTTCAGCTTCATCACGAAGACGCCGCCTGCTTCGGTGCTCATCAAGAAGGCCCTGGGCCTGACCTCCGGCAGCCACAAGCCCGGCCGGGAATCCATCGGCAAGATCACGCGCGCCCAGTTGCGCGAGATCGCCGCCATGAAGATGGAGGACCTCAACGCCGGTTCGCCCGAGGCCGCGATGAAGATCATCGCCGGCACGGCGCGGAGCATGGGGCTGGAAGTGGTCTAGTCCCCGGACTGCGAACACGGCGCCGGGCCGCGCGAGCGGGACCGGCACCGGAGAAGCAGGGCGCCCGGCGGCGCGAGCCGCGGCGGTGGCCCGATTCGGAACCTCACAGTCAACGGGAGCGATCCACGCATGAAGCACGGAAAATCCTACCGCACGGGCCGGCAGCTGGTCGACCGCAGCAAGACGTACTCGATCGACGAGGCGATGGCGCTGCTCGACTCCATGCCCAAGGCCAAGTTCGACGAGACGGTCGACGTGGCGGTGCGCCTGAACGTCAATCCGCGGCACGCCGACCAGATGGTCCGCGGCACCGTGGTCCTGCCCAACGGCACCGGCAAGACCGTGAGGGTCCTCGTGGGAACTCGCGGTCCCAAGGAGAAGGAAGCCGCCGAGGCGGGAGCCGACATGGTCGGGGCGGACGAGTATCTGCCCAAGATCAAGGAAGGCTGGACGGACTGCGACGTCATCATCGCCACGCCGGACATGATGGGTGAGCTGGGCAAGCTGGGCCGGATCCTCGGTCCCCGCGGGCTCATGCCCAACCCGAAGGTCGGCACCGTCACCATGGACATCGCCAAGGCCGTGAAGGAGGCCAAGGCGGGCCGCATCGAGTACCGCGTCGACAAGGCCGGTATCGTGCACGCCCCCCTGGGCAAGCGCTCCTTCGGCGCGGCCAAGCTGACCGAGAACGCCCGCACGCTCTTCTCCGAGCTGCAGCGCGTGCGGCCGGCGGCGGTCAAGGGCGTCTACGTGAAGTCGGTCTTCGTGTCCGGCACCATGACGCCGTCCATTCGCGTCGAGTCCAACCTGGGCTGAGCGGGCCTGTCCGCGCCGGTCACGCGTGACCTGCCGGCCCCGCCGCCCCGTACGGTCGATAGATCAAGGAGAGTCGCCTGATGGCACGTCCCGAGAAGATCACCGAGGTCGAGGCCATCGCCGAACGGATGAAGATCGCCCAGTGCATGATCTTCACGGATTACACCGGCATTCCCGTTCAGCAGATGACCGTCTTCCGCCGCAACTGCCGGGCCAAGGGCATCGACTGCCGCGTGGTGAAGAACCGCCTCGCGCGCATCGCCGCCATGGGCACCGGCAAGGGCGACCTGTCGGCGCACCTGAAGGGCCCGACCGCCGTCCTGTTCGGCCTGGAGAGCCAGGTCGACGCCGCCCGTCTGGCTGTCGATTTCGCCAAGGAGAACGACAAGCTGAAGATCAAGGGCGGGTTCGTCGACGGGAAGTTCCTGACGCCGGACCAGGTGGTGGCCCTGTCGAAGGTGCCGAGCCGCGAGGAGCTGCTGGCCAAGATGATGGGCAGCATCAACTCCCCGGCCCGTGGCCTGGCCGTGGCGACCAACGGTGTCGCCGCCGCGCTGTGCCGCGCCGTCGACGCCGTCGCCAAGCAGAAGGCCGCCTGATCGCGGTACTCGTTGAGAGAGCCGGCCGACCCGGGCGCGCCGCGCCGCGAACGGCCGGGAGAATCCAGACAAACGCGGGACCGCCGGTCCCGTTGCCCAAGGAGAAGGAAAGAGCATGAGCAACCTGAGCGAGAACGCCGCCAAGGTCCTGGACCTGATCTCGAGCATGACCATCCTCGAAGCCGCCGACCTGGTGAAGGCCATGGAGGAGAAGTTCGGCGTCAGCGCCGCCGCCCCGATGGCCGTCATGGCCGGCCCGGCCGCGGCCGCCGCCGTCGAGGAAGTCAAGGACGAGTTCACCGTGGTCCTGACCGCCGCGGGCGACAAGAAGATCCAGGTCATCAAGGAAGTCCGCGCCATCACCGGCCTGGGCCTGAAGGAAGCCAAGGATCTGGTCGAGAGCGCGCCTGCCACCGTGAAGGAAGGCGTGAACAAGGCCGAAGCCGAGAAGCTGAAGGCGCAGCTGGAAGAAGCCGGCGCGATCATCGACCTGAAGTAGGGTCCGATCGGCACGGGGGCGGTCCCGAAGGGGATCGCCCCCCGCGACTCCGGCCGCCGCCCGCAGCGGCGCGCGGACCGGGTCAGCGCAGAGGGAGCGAGGCACCGGCCGCCGCCCGGCCCGTGCCGGCGGCGACAGACAGACGGCGAACCCCCGGCCCGTGGCCGCCGCGGGGAGCCGTTCCTTCTTCCGAGGAAGTGGTCCTGTGAGAAAACCCTCCGTCGACAAATTCACCGGACGCGTCAACTACTCCAAGATCCTGCACGACGAGACGATGCCGAACCTGCTCGCGGTCCAGCTGGACTCGTACAACGAGTTCCTGCAGGTCGGGACCAAGCCGGAAGAGCGCGACATGCGGGGGATCGAAGGCGTCTTCCAGACGATCTTCCCCATCGAGAGCGCGCGCGGCAACCTGATCATGGAGTACATCAGCTTCAAGACCGGTGAGCCGAAGTACGGCATCGACGAGTGTCAGGAGCGCGGCCTGACCTTCAGCGTGCCGCTCAAGGTGAAGCTGCGCCTCGTGGTCAAGGAAGAGACCGAGGGCCAGACCGGCGGCGAGATGATGATCCGCGACATCCAGGAGCAGGAGGTCTACCTGGGCGAGCTGCCGATGATCACGGACAAGGGCACCTTCCTGATCAACGGCGCCGAGCGCGTGATCGTCTCGCAGCTGCACCGGTCGCCCGGCGTGTTCTTCAGCGACGAAATCCACCCGAACGGCCGCCGCCTGTTCCGCGCGCGCATCATCCCCTACCGCGGGTCGTGGGTGGAGTTCACCACCGACATCAACAACCTGCTGTACGTGCACATCGACCGCAAGCGCAAGCAGCCGGCCACGATGCTGCTGCGCGCGCTGGGCTTCCAGACCAACGAGGAGATCATCTCCCTCTTCCACGGGGTGGAGACGATCAAGTTGACCAAGCCCGGCACGAAGCGGTACCAGGAACTGGAGGCGACGCTCGAGGGCCGCATCCTGGCCGGCGACCTGGTGCGCGAGGGCGAGGAGGAGCCGTTCGCCAAGGCGGGCGCCATCATCGACGCGCTGCTGCGCGAGACCATCCTCGGCAGCGGCGTCAAGGAGATCAAGCTGGTCGCCGCGGGCGAGGTCACGCTCAACGAGCCCAGCCTGATCCTGGCCACGCTGCGCAAGGACCCCAGCCGCACGCAGGACGAGGCGCTGCGCCGCTTCTACAGCCTGCTGCGTCCCGGCGATCCCCCGAACGAGGAGGTCGCCAAGGCCCTGTTCGAGCGCCTGTTCTTCAACGAGAAGCGCTACGACCTGGCCGAGGTGGGCCGCTACAAGATGAACCGCCGCCTGGGGCTGGACGTCGACCCCAAGTGCACGACGCTGACGCCGGCCGACTTCCTGGCGATCACGCACGAGATGATCGGCCTGTTCCTGGGCAAGCGCGAGATCGACGACATCGACCATTTCGGCAACCG
>VGXH01000291.1 GCA_016873405.1 bacterium | reverse complement strand
GTACTCGGCGGGATGGATGCTGGCCAGGGCCAGGCAGCCGATGCGCGCCAGCAGGCCACAGGCGAACAGTTCCTCGGGATGGGCGGCGTTGCTCAGCCTGCCCAGGGCCTGCATGGCCACGGCCATGAGCAGGGAATGCGACCAGAAGCGGGCGTAATCGAAGGCTTGGCAGGGGCCGTTCTGATACTGGTCGACCAGGGAAAAGCCCATCGCCACGTTGCGCACCGTGCTCATGCCCAGGCGCATCACCGCCTCACCCACGGCGATCACCGGCCGGCCGCCGCTGACGGCCGCGGCGTTGGCCAGATGCAGCAGGCGCCCGGTGAGGGCGGGGTCGGCCGCCACCACCTTGGCGATGGCCTCGATGCTCGCGTCGTCGCGACGGCAGACCTCCATGATCGCCAGGGCCACGCCCTTAGGACTGGGCAGTTGGCCATTGCGCCGGAGCTGCTCGATCTTGGACACGGATTCCTCGCGCGAGCTCAGCGCGATGCCCGCCTCGCATTTACGGGTACTCATGCCGCATTCTCCGAAAACCATCGCCGCGCCAGCAGGGGGGGTAGTTCTCCCGCGGCGATGGGCTTGCTGATGTAGTACCCCTGCAGCGTGTCACAGGCCATTTCGCGCAGCAGTCCGGCCTGTTCCTGCGTTTCGATGCCTTCGGCCGTAACGGTGAAGCCCAGGTTCTTGGCCAGGGAAACGATGGCGCGGACGATAGCCAGGTTTTCCTGGTCCGCCGGCAGACCGCGCACGAAGCTCTGGTCCACCTTCAGGTTGGTGAGGGGCAGGCGCTTGAGATAGCTGAGCGAGGAATAGCCGGTGCCGAAATCGTCCAGGGACAGTTCCAGGCCCACCCCGCGCAGCGCGTTGAGCATCGCCAGGGTGGATGCGTTGTCTTCCATCAGCGCGCCCTCGGTTAATTCAAGTTCCAGACGTTCCGGCGGCAGTCCGGTTTCCGCGAGGATGCTTTTGACGATATCCACCAAGTCCGGGGCGCGGAACTGCACCGCCGACAGGTTGACCGCCACCCGCAACGGTGTTCCCCGCGCCGCCCAAGCGACGGCGTCGCGGCAGGCCTGGCGCAGCACCCATGCGCCGATGGGCAGGATGAGTCCGGTCTCCTCGGCGATGGGAATGAATTCCATGGGCGGTACCAGACCCTTGTCGGGATGGCGCCAGCGGATCAGCGCCTCCACCGAACGGATGCGGCCGCTCGCCAGGTCCAGTTGCGGCTGGTAGGCCAGGAAGAACTCGTCCCGTTCCAGGGCCAGGCGCAGGTTGCTTTCGAGGTCCAGGCGGCGCATGGCCTCCTGCGTCAGCGAGGCGCTGTAGTACCGGCAATTGTCGCGGCCGCTGTCCTTGGCGTGGTACATGGCGGTATCGGCATGCTTGAGCAGGGTCGCCGCGTCCTCGCCGTCGTTGGGAAACACCGCGATGCCGATGCTCGTGGTGAGGACCAGATCGCGGCCGTCCAGGGCGAAGGGGCGCCGCAAGGTCTCGTGGATGCGATGCGCCAGCCCCAGGGCGTCTTCCGCTTGGCGCAGATCCGGAATCAGCACGGTGAACTCGTCGCCGCCCAGACGGGCCAGTTCGATTTCCTCGGGCGCGTATTCCACCCGCGACACCATGTCCGCCGGCCGCACGCTCAGGCGCAGGCGGTCCGCCACCCATTGCAGCACCAGGTCGCCGGTGCCGTGGCCCAGGGTGTCGTTGATGTTCTTGAAGCCGTCCAGGTCCAGGAACAGCACCGCGAGCTTGTGCCCGTGCCGGCGGGCGCGTTGGACTTCCCGCTCGAGGCGCTCGGCGAAGGACACCCGGTTGGGCAGGCCGGTCAGGGTGTCGAAATACGCCAAACGGTAGACCTTGCTCTCCGCTACCTTGCGCTCCGTGATGTCGCGCGACAGGACGATAAAGCTGGTCTGCCCGGAATCTGTCGCCGCCGACTTGCGCGAAACGGAGAGCTCGAACCAGCGGGCTCCGCCATCCAGGTCCAGACGAATCTGTTTGCCGATGGAGGTGCCGAGCGCTTCCGCTTCGCCCAGGGCGGCCACGCACACGGCCGCCTGCTCCGGCGGCATGACTTCGCCGACGGTGCGTCCTACTAGCTGATCGGGGGGGGCCGCCAGCAGATGGGTCTTGGGGGCGTGCACGGAGAGATAGCGACCCTCCCGGTCCACCTCGAACAGTAGATCGGGAATGGCGTCGAGGGTGTCGCTCAGACGGTTGCGGGTGGCGATGACCTCCAGTTCCTGCAACTTTTGCTCGGTGATGTCGCGCAGCAGGCAGAGTGTCTCGCCGCTGGCGATGCCGGCCAGGCGGGCCTCGTAATGGCGCGGCTCACCGTTCTCCAGGGGCAGGTCGTAGTCCAGCGTAATCGCGTCGCTGCTGGCGCGGGCCTGTCTGGCGGCGTCCAGCAATCGCTCCGCCAAACGCGCTGGCAGACTTTCCCCCAGCAGGTCGCCTGGCCTGGGCAGATGCGCGCGGGATGGCGCTCCGCGCGCGGCGCGCGCGTCCAGCACGCGCCCGCCGGCGTCGATGCGCAGCAGGGCATCGGGGATGGCGTTGAGAATGGCGGCGTTGCGCGCGTGCGCCGCGTGCAGGTCCTGCAGCGCCTGGTAGGAGCGGAACAGATAGCGGACCCGGTGGCCGATGAGCGCCCAGTTGATGGGCTTGGCGATGAAGTCGGTGGCGCCGGTCTCGAAGGCGCGCTCGATGGAGGCGAGATCGTCCATGCCGGTGACCATGACGATGGGGAGTTCGTCCCCCGCATCCAGACGCAGGCGGGCGCAAGCCTGATAGCCGTCCATTTCCGGCATTTCCACGTCCAGCATCACCAAGTCGCAAGACTCGGCCTGGAAGCATCGCAGGGCTTCGGCGCCGTCCGCGGCGAGACTGACCTCGAAGCCGGCTTTTTCCAGTGCCGCCTTCATCAGCAGGCGAGCGGTGGCATCGTCGTCCGCCACCAGCACGCGCAGGATCTTGAGGCTCATGTGGCCTCCGCGATCAGGGTTTCGAGGGCGGAGCGCAGGCGCCGGTATTCCACGCGCGCCGCCTCCAGTTGGGTGGCGGCCTCGGCCAGCCGGTGCTCCCTGCCCAGACCTTCAAGTTGCTTGAATAGACCGGAGAGGTTCTTGCCGCCGACGTTGGCGGTACTGGACTTGAGGCTGTGCGCCGCCTGCCCAAGAGCCTCGGCGTCGCCGTCGGCGATGGCCCGTTCCAGCTTGTCCATGATCGCGATCGAAGAATCCAGATACACCCGCATGATTTGCACCCCCAGACCCAGTCCCCCATTGGGATCGAGTTCCCGGTACTGGTCGAAGACCGACATGTCGAGGACGGACGGGGCCGTCCCCGGCGCCGCCTCGTGGGAGGCGGGAATGGTGGGGGCGGCGGGCACGGAGGGGGTGGTGGGGGATGGACGTGGCGGTAACCAGCGGCGCAGGATCTTTTCCAGATCGGCCCTGGTGTAGGGTTTGCTCAGGTAATCGTCCATGCCCGCGGCCAGACACTGTTCCCGATCCCCTTCCATGGCGTTGGCGGTAAGGGCCACCACCGGCATGTGCCCGCCCCGGCTGGCCTCGAGTTCGCGCAACGCGGCGGTGGCCTTGTAGCCGTCCATCACCGGCATCTGGCAGTCCATGAGGATGAGGTCGAAGGTGTCGCCCTCCAGCATGGGGG
>VGXH01000290.1 GCA_016873405.1 bacterium | reverse complement strand
GGGGGTGCCCGCCGACCAGTTCAACCACTGCGTCACGGCGCTGCGCCTGCCCGACGGCTCCTTCGTCATGTACGACCCCACCTGGGTGCCCTACAACAACGACATCTGGTCCAAGCGCGAGACCGAGCAGCACTACCTGATCGGCACGCCGCAGGGCGAGACGCTCAGCCGCATCCCCTACTCGTCGGCGGCCGAGTCGCCGCTGGTGGCCCGCCACGAGGCGGTGCTGGGCGAGGACGGCACGCTCACCGGCACGCTGCGCCTGTCGGGCAGCGGCGCCACCGATGGCCGACTGCGCCGCATCCCGAACGGCGCGCGCCGCGGCGAACTGGTCAACGCCGTCGCCCAGATGCTGGCCACCGCCGGCCAGCGCGTGCAGGACGTGGTCGTGACGCACCGCGCCGTCGACGACTTCAGCGGCGACATGTGGCTGCAGGCCACCTACCGCATCCCGCGCTTCAGCGCGCCGCTGGACGGCCGCTGGTCGTTCACCAGCCCGCTGCTGGGCTGGCTGCATGCGGCCGGCGGTCCCTTCGGGGCCGGCAGCCAGGAGTGGGCGAAGGAGCGCAAGACCGACGTCATGCTGTGGAACACCCAGCTGATCGACGCGCAGGAAACCATCACCGTGCCGCGCGGCTGGAAGCTGCACGAACCGCCGAAGGTCGCGCCGGTCACCGAGACCTACGCCTCCTTCGCCGGCTCGGCCGCGCAAAAGGATCGCGCGCTGACCGTCACCGCGAAGGCCACCGTCGACCGCCGCCAGATCCCGCCCGACGGCTACGCCGGATTCCGCAAGGCGGTGCACGCCTCACGCGACTGGTCGAAGCAGGCGTTCACGTTCGTCCGGGAGGGCAAGTGATGACCACCCTGCGCAAGCTCCGCCCGGCCTTCACGACGCTGCTTGTGACCTTCGCCCTGGCCGCGGGCGCGGCCCTGGCGGCTCCCGCCGTGACGACCACGACGACCGCGACGACCGCCACGATGGGCATGTCCGGCGGCCACGACCTCGACGAGCTGTGGCCCGCCGACAGCACGACCTCACGAAGCGGGACGCGGTGCTGCTGCTCGAGGAGCGCCGGATCGAGATCGCCCCCGAGGGCGCCGTCAGCACCACCGTGCACACCGTGGTCTGGATCGGCACGGCCACCGGCATCCGCGCCTACGCCGACCTGCGCATCCCCTGGAACGAGGCCACCTGCTCGTTCGCGGTGACGAAGCTGCGCACCTGGCGCAACGGCCGCTGGTGGCCCGATGCCGAGGAGATCTCCGACACCGCGGTCGTCCACACGCTGCCCTACGCGGTGGACCACGCCGACCACTACACCACGCTGCGCGAAACGATGCTGCTGCACGACGGCGTCGAGCTGCCCTGCATCATGGAGACCGAGTACACCCTTAACGAGCGCGCCCTGCCCGCGGCCGACGGCCTGTTCGTGCTGCCGCAGCGCGACGCGGCCGTGCTGGTGCGCCTGTCGGTCTCGGCGCCCGCCGACCGCGCGCTGAACCATGCCGAGCTGAACGGCGCCCCCGCGCCGACGATCGCCGAACAGGATGGCCGCCGCGCCCTGACCTGGACGCTGCAGCCGGCCGCGGCCCTGCGCCTGCCTCTGACGGCCGCGCCGGCGGCCTACGAGCCGGCTGTCTGCTGGTCCACCTGGGCCGACGAACGCGCCCTGGGCGACGCCTTCAACAGCGCTTTCTGGGAGGCCGCGGTGGCCCCGCGCGCGGTGGTCGACTCGCTGCGCAACGTGATGCGCGAAGCCGGCGGCGAGCGCGCCCGGGTGCAGGCCGGCGGCAAGTGGCTGGCGCGCAACGTGCGCCACGTGCACCAGGACGACCGCTGGTGGACCTTTGCCCCGCGCCGGGCCGAGCTCACCTGGGAAACGGCCTACGGCCACGTGCTGGACCGCGCCGTGCTGTGGGCTTCGCTGCTGAAGGCCGACGGTTGGCAGGTGCTGCCGGTGCTGGCCGGCCCGGTCGGCGCCCCGGCGGCGCCGGCGCTGCCGCACCTGGGCGGTCGCGGCCAGCTGCTGCTCTACCTGCAGGGCGCCTTCGACGCGCAGGTCCGCCGTCCGCTGCTGGTCTGCGATCCGGCCGACTTCTCCGTCCACGCCGAAGGCGTGCTGGACGGCCGGCCGCTCTTGTGGTTGTACGGCGAGGCCAAGAACCAGGCGCCGCAGGGCGGCGGCGGCGAGTTCACCGTCGAGCTGAGCCTGGCCGCCGGCGACACGGCGTGGGCGGGCGCGGGATTCGTCTCCGGCCGCGGCCGCCTGGGCTTCGCCGACGCGGTCGACGGCGAGCCGTCGGCGCTCGGCCGCCACGCCGCCGCGGTGATGGGCGGGGTGCTCAAGGGCGCGACGACGCCCGCCGCGACGCTGCCGCTGCTGCTGCGGGGCGCCGCGGACCTGCGCTGCGACGTCGCGGCGCCGCTGGGCAAGGCCGACGCCGACGGCCGGCGGCAGCTGGTGGTCGGGCGCCCGAAGGGCGGGTTGCTGGACCGTCTGCCCGGCGACTGCCGGCCCGCCGAAGCCGTGCGCGCCGCGCCCGTGCTGCTGGACGGACCGCTGCGCCAGGTGGTCGCGGTCCGGCTGAAGCTGCCCGCCGGCGCGACCGTCGCCTTGCCGGAGGGCCGCGCGCTGACCAACGCCGCCGGCTCGTTCACGCTGACGGCCACCCACGCCGACGGCTGGGTCGAGTACCGGCGCGATCTCGCGCTGAGCCAGGGCGCCGGCGCGGCCGCGAACTGGCCGGCGCTGCGGGCACTGCTGCTGGAGGAGGGCGACGCGGCCAACGCGACCATGGCTTGGCGAACGAAGCCCTGACGGCCCGCGGCGAACGCGACGCTCCGGACGGCCGACCGCTGGTCAAAGCCGTCCGGAGCGTTAGTATGGAGACGTACCCCGGTCCTGAACAGCCCTGACGGGAGAGATCCATGCGCAGAATCATCGTCCTGGTGCTCGTCGTGGCGGCCGTCGCCTTTGGCCTCTGGCGCTGGCAGCAGGGCCGGACGGCCGCTCCGGTCGGCTACCGGCTGGTCGAGGTCACCCAGGGCGACCTTGAGTCCGTCGTCGCCGCCACCGGCAACCTGCAGCCGGTGGTCACCGTGCAGGTCGGCACCCAGGTCAGCGGCATCGTCGACGAGGTCCTGGTCGACTTCAATGACCAGGTCAAGGCCGGGCAGGTCGTCGCGCGCATCGACAAGACGCTGCTGATCGCCGCCGTGCAGTCCTCGCGCGCCCAGCTCGAGCGCGCGGAGGCCGAGCAGCGCCACGCCGAGCGCGAGCACGTGCGCCTGTCCGAACTGCACCAGCAGGACATGATCTCCGACAGCGAGTTCAACACGGCGCAGTACAACCTGGAGGCCTCGCGGGCCAGCGTGAAGTCCGCCAAGGTCGACCTCGAGCGCGCCGAGCGGAACCTGGGCTACGCCACCATCACCGCGCCCATCGACGGCATCGTCGTGCAGCGCAGCATCGACCCCGGCCAGACCGTGCAGGCCTCTTTCTCGGCGCCGGAGCTGTTCCGCATCGCGGGCGACCTGTCGCGGATGCAGATCCTGGTCTCGGTCGACGAGAGCGACATCGGCCAGATCGAGGTCGGGCAGGCCGCGAAGTTCACGGTCCAGGCCTGGCCCGACGACTCCTTCGCCGGCACCGTGCGCCAGGTGCGCCTGCAGTCGGTGACCACCGAGAACG
>VGXH01000289.1 GCA_016873405.1 bacterium | reverse complement strand
CCGAGGCCGAGGTCAACGCGATCATCACCGCCCGTTTCGCCGACTACTGCGCGGTCAGGCGCGAGCTGGTGGACGAGCGGCTGCTCGCACGCGAGGGCCTGCCGCCGCGCTACCGGCGCACCGGGGAGCTGGATGTCAGGCCGCTGCCGAGGCCGGCGACGTTCGAAGCCCTCGCCGGCGACCGGGTCGCGCAGCCGGAATTGCGCCGGCGCAAGGAGTGGATCGAGTTCTACAAGCAGGCGCGCAAAGCGGCCGGCGTGTACGGCGTGCGCAACCGCGAGAGCGGTCGGCTGCTGCTGGGCAGCAGCGTCAACCTGCACGGGCCGCTGAACCGGCATCGCAGCGAACTGCGCAACGGCAGCCACCGCTGCGCCGAGCTGCAGGCGGACTGGGATCGGCTGGGCGAGGACAGGTTCTCGTTCGAGATCCTCGACCGGGTGCCGGACGCGCTGGAAGGACCCGAGCGCGACGAAGCGTTGAAGCAGCTCGAACAGAAGTGGCTGGCGGCCTGCGCGCCCGGCACTGCGGCGTGCTACAACAGCAGCCCGAAGATCAGGGTGCGGCAGTTCTGACGACGTCATGGCGCGCCCTTCAACCTGCGCCGCGCCTTGACGCCCGCGGCGCGCCGCCGCACCATCGGCGCGCCCCCGCGCCCCCGCGCCCCGTCCCGCTGGATCCAGGAGGTATCGCCCGATGCGACGTCCGACCCTGAACCTGCTGCCGCCGGCGCCGGTCCCGGCGCCAGCCCTGGCGCTGACCCTGGCGCTGACCTTGGCGCTGGCCTTGGCGCTGGCCTTGGCGCTGGCCGCCGCCACGCCGGCCGCCGCCGGCTTCGGCGCCCACTTCGCCGACGCCACGCTGCGCGTCGACCTCACCCACACCGGCGCCAGCGACGAAGAGATCGTCGCGCTGGACCGCCTGCACGTCGAGGGGCCGTGGGCCGGCGCGCGCGTGAAGCTGGTCGACACGCTGGACCTGGGCCGCTACCGGGCGCGCCTGCTGGACGCCGCCGGCGGCGATCTGCTGTGGTCGCGCGGCTTCGACTCGTACTTCGGCGAGTGGAAGACCACCGGGCCGGCCGCCCAGGGCGTGCGCCGCACCTACCACGAGTCGGTGCGCTGCCCGCTGCCGCTGCGGCCGGCGGTCATCGCGCTGGACCATCGCGGCGCCGACAACCAGTTGCGCGAGGTGTTCCGCGCGGCGGTCGATCCCGCTTCGCCGGAACTGCGCCGCGACCCGGCGGACGCCGACCTGGTCGTGGTCGAGGCGCACGTGGGCGGCCCCGTGGCGCAGTGCGTGGACGTGGTGATCCTGGGCGAGGGCTACACGAAGGACGACGCCGCGAAGTTCGCGGCCGACGTCGCGCGCTTCGCCGCGGCGCTGCTCGGGCGCGAGCCGTTCGCCTCGCTGAAGGACCGCTTCAGCGTGCGCGGCGTCATGAAGCCGTCGCAGGAACGCGGCTGCGACGAGCCGACGCGCGGCGTGCACCGCAACACGGCGCTCGGGTGCACCTTCAACTCGCTGGGCAGCGAGCGCTACCTGCTGACCGAGGACAACCGCGCCATCCGCGACGCGGCGCGCGCCGCGCCCTACGACGTGTTGTCGATCATGGTCAACCACACGCGCTACGGCGGCGGCGGCATCTACAACCTGTTCAACACCTTCACCAGCGACAACCAGTGGAGCGGCTACGTGTTCGTGCACGAGTTCGGGCACGGCTTCGCCGGCCTGGCCGACGAGTACTACTCCTCCAGCACCGCCTACACCGACTTCTATCCGGCGGGCGTCGAACCGGTCGAGCGCAACATCACGCGCCTGCTCGACGGACGGCCCAAGTGGGCCGGTCTGGTCGGTGACCGCGTGCCCGTGCCCACGCCCTGGGCCAAGGCCGAGCACGACGCGATGGACGCGGCCTACCAGGAGGAGCGCGGACAGTACGACGCGCTGATCGCGAAGCTGATGACCGGCGGCGCGCCGCAGGCCGAGATCGACGCGGCGATCCAGGGCAGCGAGGATCTGTCGCGCTCGCACCAGGACCGGCTCGACGCCTGGTTCGCCGCGCAGCCGCAGTTCGGGCAGGTCGGCGCCTTCGAGGGCGCCGGCTACAGCGCCACGGGCGTCTACCGTTCGCAGCTGGACTGCATCATGTTCACCAAGGGCCTGAAGGACTTCTGCGCGGCGTGTGCGGCCGGCATCCGGGAAGTCGTCGAGGCCGCGACCGACCACCCCTGAGCGGCGCCCTATGGGTCGGGCCCGTCGTGGCACCGCCAGCAGGAGACGCCGGCACCGCTGTGGCGGGGATATCGGCGGGCGCGCCTGACTCATCGCCCTCGCAGGCAGCCAACGGCAGCTGACCGGCGCCGCAGAGCGCGTTGCCGCAAAAAACCGCGCTCATCCTCGGGATATTTAGAACATGGCTTTCAGTATCAGGATCCAGAGGCCGCGCCGCTTGAACTTCCTGCCGGCCTTGCTATTCTCGTCTTCCCGTTACTGGTTTGACAACCCAAGAGCATCGCCGGTCTTCCCCCGGCGGCGCGGCCCGCTCTCCAGCCTGGAGGTCGCCTGTCATGGCGTTCCGCGATCAGGATGCACTCGACTATCACAGCCAAGGTCGACCCGGCAAGACGGAGGTCGTCCCCACCAAGCCGTGCCTGACGGCGCGCGACCTGTCGCTGGCCTACTCCCCCGGCGTGGCGATCCCGTGCCTGGAGATCGAGAAGAACCCGGCCGACGCCTACAAGTACACGAACAAGGGCAACCTGGTCGCCGTGCTGTCGAACGGCACCGCGGTGCTGGGGCTGGGCGACATCGGCGCGCTGGGCGGCAAGCCGGTCATGGAGGGCAAGGGCGTCCTGTTCAAACGCTTCGGGCACGTCGATGTCTTCGACATCGAGGTCGATTCGCACGACCCCGAGGAAGTCATCAAGTGCTGCAAGATGCTCGAGCCGACGTTCGGCGGCATCAACCTCGAGGACATCAAGGCGCCGGAGTGCTTCTACATCGAGGAGCGCCTGCGCGAGGAGATGAAGATCCCGGTCTTCCACGACGACCAGCACGGGACGGCCATCATCTCGGGCGCAGGTTTGATCAATGCCGCTCGCCTGCAGGGCAAGGACCTCAAGAAGCTGAAGGTCGTGGTCTCGGGCGCCGGGGCCTCGGCCATCGCTTGCGCCAAGTTCGCCGAACTGCTGGGCGTGCCCCGCGCGAACATCATGCTCGTGGACAGCAAGGGCGTCTGCTACAAGGGCCGCACCGAGGGCATGAACAAGTACAAGGAGTACTTCGCGCAGGAGACGAAAGCCCGCACGCTGGCCGACGCCATGAAGGGCTCCGACGTGTTCTTCGGCTGCTCGGTCAAGGGCCTGGTCAGCCAGGACATGGTGCGTTCGATGAACGCCAAGCCGATCGTCTTCGCGATGGCCAACCCCGACCCGGAGATCTCGTACCCGGACGCGACGGCGGCGCGCAACGACATCATCATGGCGACCGGGCGCTCGGACTACCCGAACCAGGTCAACAACGTGCTGGGCTTCCCCTTCATCTTCCGCGGCGCGCTGGACGTGCGGGCCCGCGCCATCACCGAGGAGATGAAGCTGGCGGCGGCGTACGCCCTGGCCGAACTGGCCCGCGAGACGGTGCCCTCCTACGTGTCGGCCGCGTACGGCGGGCAGCTCTTCGAGTTCGGCCCCGAGGGG
>VGXH01000288.1 GCA_016873405.1 bacterium | reverse complement strand
TTTTTGGCCGAATTGAGCGGCGCGTCGAAAAGCAGGCCGACCTGCGGATCGGCCGCGCCGGTCCCGCTGGTGACCGTGTGCGAGAAGCTGCTCCATTGCCAGGTGACGGTGTCGCCCACGTTGATCGTGATCACGTCGGGCGAGAAGGCAAAGCCGGTTTGCTGGACGATGTGGGTCGCCGCGCCGGCCGGCGCGGACGCGCCCAGTGCGGTCGCCAGGATGCCCGCGAGAACGATGGGATGTCTCATGCGCTTACTCCCGGTAGGTTGGTCCGGGCCGGCGGCGCCGGCATGGCCGTTGAAGAGGGATCGCAGGACATATCATACAATAAAGATCCGATATGCGCACCAGCCGGGCGCCGGGCCCGGGCGTCCCCCAAATGATCGCCCCGCCACCATCGGCAGCGGGGCGATCCTTTCAGTGCGTGGGCTGGGAACTACCAGCGGCCGCCGCCGCCGCCACCCCGGCCGCCGCCGTAGCCGCCACGGCCGCCGCCGCCGCCGCCACCGCCGCCACCGCGCGGGCGGTCCTGGGCCTCGTTGACGCGGAGGGCGCGGCCGCCCATCTCCTTGCCGTCGAGGGCCTGGATCATCGCCTGCAGGGCGTCATCATCGACCTCGACGAAGCCGAAGCCGCGGGGACGGCCCGTCTCGCGGTCATTGATCAGCGCCACCGAATGCACGGTGCCATGCTGGCCGAAAAGCTGGGAAATCTCGTCCTCGGTCGCGCTGAAGGGCAGGTTACCCACGTACAGTTTCTTCACGGTCGTCTCTCCAGATGCCGGCTGTCCGGCTTACAAGCGCGCAGGGCCGCCGGCCACTTCCGACGTGACCCCTTGCGCTTCAAACGGGTCCGGCCGGTGCCGGACCGTGTCCCCCGCCCGAGGCGGGGAAACCCATCACGCCCGGACGGACCCTTGCGGATGCAGTCCCGGACGGCGGTGTCGCTTCCTGTTCGCGGCTGGCAGATCCAAGCAGACCGGCAGAGCGAAGGCGGGGAAACCCATCACGCCCGGACGGACCCTTGCGGATGCAGTCCCGGACGGCGGTGTCGCTTCCTGTTCGCGGCTGGCAGATCCAAGCAGACCGGCAGAGCGAAGGCGGCGAAAACCCGCACCGACGGTAACGCAAGTTCCGGACCATTTCAAGCTTTTTGAGGCGCCCGGGCGGCGGGTCCCGGGAGCGGGCGTCCCCGGCCTCGGCCCACCGGGCGGGCGGCCCGGTTACCTTGTTGCCAACAAATGGCTTGGCTCCGGGGCCGGCGCGGCGTAGGTTGGGCGCGACGAAAGGGGGCTCCCATGATCAAGTTCCTGCTGTGGTGCATCCTGTTCGTGCTCTGCTGGCCGGTGGCTGTGCTGGGGCTGCTCCTGTATCCTGTCGTCTGGCTGCTGCTGATCCCGTTCCGCCTGATCGGCATCACCGTCGGAGCCGTGCTGGCTCTGGTGGGGGCGCTCGTCATGCTCCCGGCCCGCCTGTTGGGTCACCGCCCCGGGAAGAAATAGCCGGGCCGCCACACGAGCCGCGCCGCTCGCCGAGGAGAGACCATGTCCGAGTCCGGGCGCCTGCGGGCGCTGATCGACCGCGCGCGGCTGTCCCGCGAACTCGCGCCGTTCGGGCGCTCGGATGCGCGCAAGGGCATCTGGCAGTTGGCCAATACGATCATACCCTACGTGGGCCTGCTGGCGCTGATGGTGGTCGGCCGCCTCCAGGGCTGGCACTGGGCGTTGACGCTGCTGCTGGCCCTGCCCGCGGCCGCGCTCCTGATCCGGATCTTCATCTTCTTCCACGACTGCTGCCACGACTCGTTCTTCGGCTCGCGCGCCGCCAACCGCGTCACGGGCTGGGTCACGGGCATCCTGACCTTCACGCCGTTCGACGACTGGAAGCAGTCGCACCAGCGACACCACACGACGGCCGGCGACCTGGACAACCGCGGCACCGGTGACGTCTGGACCATGACCGTGGACGAATACCTCGCCGCCTCGCGCCGCAAGCGGCTGGGTTACCGGCTCGTGCGCAACCCGTTCTTCCTGCTGCTGGTGGTGCCGTTCTACCTGTCGCTGATCGCCTACCGCATCCCGCGGCGCGGGGCCGGGCGCGCCGCCGCGGCCAGCGTGCTGCTGACGGACCTGGCGCTGCTGGCCATCGCCGTCATCGCGAGTCGGACGATCGGCCTGGGCAACTACCTGCTGGTGCAACTGCCGGTGATCGTCATCTCGTGGACGAGCGGAGTCTGGCTCTTCTATGTCCAGCACCAGTTCGAGGGGACGCACTGGAGCCGCCACGAGGAATGGGAGCCGATCGAGGCGGCCCTGGCCGGCAGTTCCTACTACAAGCTGCCCCGCGTGCTGCAGTGGTTCACCGGCAACATCGGCCTGCACCACATCCACCACCTGCGGCCCCGGATCCCCAACTACCACCTGCAGGCGTGCCAGGACGCGGTGCCGGCGCTGCAGTTGATCAGGCCGTTGACGCTGCGGCGCAGCCTGCGCTCGGTGGCGATGAACCTGTGGGACGAGCAGCAGCAGAAGCTGGTCAGCTTCCGCGCGATCAGGGGCCGGCCGCGCCGGCGATCGTGGCGAACAGCGTCGCCCGCGCGATGACGCGCGCCTGATCCTCGGGCACGGGCGGCAGGAAGGCTTCGCGGCAGAACTCCTCCACGACGAAGCGCTCGCCGGGGACCACCGCCACCTCGCAGCCGCCGCCCGGCAGGTCGCGCTGCGCGTAGTCCAGCACGAGCTTCTTGCGCAGGGAGTCGCGCGCGATCTCGCAGCGGCAACCCGGGCCGTCGGGCAGGCGCCGCTGCACGTAGCGCAGGTGCCGCGCGGCCAGCCAGGCGGGCCCAGCCGCCGGGAACGGCGCCGTGAACGTCAGCAGCGGTGCGGGCGCCGCAGGCGCCGTCGCCGGCAGCAGGCGCCCCCAGGACGCCAGCGCGGCATTGACCGCGACGACGAATGCGGCGTCTTCCCGCCACCTCGCTTCCGCGCGCATGGCGCCGGCGGCCGTCCACAGCAGGCCCAGGCGATCGTGTCCGAACAGCCGGCAAGGCTGGTCCCTGGTCCCCCACGCCGAGCGGCCGGGACCGCGGTAGGCGTCGATCAACCGGGCATCGGCGAGCATGATGGCCCGCCCCAGCGCCGCCGCAGCGTAGCCTCTGGGCAGGCCGGCGAGCGCCGGGCTCAGTTCGACGTTGAACACCACCTCGCGACGATCGCGGCGGGCCGCGAGGATGCGGCGGCGGACAGGCGCGGTGAGGTCGCCGGCCGCGCCGGCCGCGACATCCGCCCCGGCCGCGACATCCGCCCGGGCCGCGCGCAACGCCGGCGCCCGCCGCTCGGTTCGCGCGGTCCGCGCGGTCCGCTCGGCGGCGTCCGCGGCCGGCGCGCCGGCGCCGGCCGGGAGGTCCAGCCCGCGGCGGCTGAGAACGCGCACGCGATGGACCGGCCCCGCCGACACGCCCGGGGCCAGCGCCGGCGCCGTCAGGCCCGGCGCGACCGCCGCGGCGCCGGCGTCGCCTGCCGCCGCCAGCCGGCCGAGAAACGCGTCGTGGAAGTCGGTCGTGATCGCGTCGTGGTACACGAAGCCGTGCGCGCTCACCGTCGCGACCAGCGCGCGCCAGATCGCGCCGGCATCGCCGGGCGCGGCCGCGGGAGCCCGCGGATGACGCCCGCTGACCAGCGCCTGCGTGACCACGGCCTC
>VGXH01000287.1 GCA_016873405.1 bacterium | reverse complement strand
ACGTGCGCGGCGACGGCTTCTACGAGAACTACCGCGCCGACGAGAACGCGGGCGCCTACGCGCTGGACCTGGCCGGCGGCGCGGCGTTCGACGACGAGCTGGACCTGGTCCGCCGCAAGTGGGTCAGCAAGCGCCACACCGGCTGGGTGCCCTCGCTGTCGTGGGAACGGGGCCGCGGCCGCCTGCTGGTGGGCGGGGACGCCTACACCTTCGACTCGGACCACTGGGGCGAGGTGCTGTGGGCCGAAGGCTTCGCGCAGGGCGATTTCGCCACGCCGTGGCGCTACCACCGCTACACGGGCGACAAGGACGCCTGGTCGCTGTACGCGGACTACCGGCGGGATCTGGGCGGCGGCGTCGCGGCCACGGTCAATCTCCAGCACCAACGCAAGCGGTACCGCTTCGAGCAGCGCGCCGTCGGCAACTTCCGCGGCGAACTGCTGAACGCCTACACCGTCACCGACGATTTCTTCAATCCCAAGCTGGCCCTGGACTGGGCGGTGCCGGGGACCGTGGCCGGCGGCGCGCTGCAGTTCTACGCCAACGCCGGGATCAACCACCGCGAGCCCACCGACAACGAGCTGTTCGACACCTGGGAGGGCGGCGACGACCTGGGCGCCGCGCCGCTGTTCAGCGAACGGCGGGAGATCCCCGACGGCCGGGGCGGCGTCGCCCGCGTCGAGTGGTCGGGCCCGCTGGTGCGGCCCGAGCGGGTGCTGGACCGGGAACTCGGCCTGGGCTGGCGCGGCCCGGACCTGGCCGTGACCCTGGGCGGCTACTGGATGGACTTCGACGACGAGATCGTCGCCTACGGCGGCGTGAACGACGACGGCAGCGGCATCCGCGGCAACGCCGGCCGCACGCGGCACCAGGGGCTGGAGCTGACGGCCCGCGCGCGCCTCGGAGCCGGGCAGGAGGTGGCCCTGGCGGCGTCGCGCTCGTGGGATGAGGCCGTGGAGTTCATCTTCCACGACTGGGACGGCTCGGTGTACGATTACGCGGGCAATCCGCTGGCCCTGTTCCCGCGCCACCTGGCGCTGGCGACCTGGGACGGCGACTGGGGCGGTGGCCTGCGCACGCGCGTCCGCCTGCGCAGCACCGGCCGGCAGTGGCTCGACAACTCGGGGCAGGACGAGCGCACCATCGCGCCCTGGACGACGGTGGACCTGTCGCTGTGGCTGGACCTGCGGCAGGCGGGACTGGGCGGCGAGGGCGACGTGACCGTCTTCGCGCACCTGCGCAACGTCGCCGACGAGCAGTACGAGACCTGGGGCTACTGGTACGGCGAGAACCACTACACGCCGGCGGCGGGACGCAACGTCGCCGTCGGGATCGACTGCGGGTTCTGATGCACGACGACGATGACGACCTGCCGCCCGGCGGCGAAGGCTGCCCGTTCTTCCCCAAGCGCGGTCGGCGCGCGGTGGTCCTCTGCGACGGACCGCCCCCGGCCCCGGACGTGCTGGCCTACTGGCTGGCCGGCGCCGACCTGTTCGTCTGCGCCGACGCCGCGGGCCACCCCTACGACCACCTGCCGCGCATGCCGGAAGCGGTGATCGGCGACTTCGACTCCCTGTCGGGGCGCGTGCTGGCCGGCCGCGGCGGGCCGCGCTTCCTGCGCGTGGACGATCCCTACACGACCGACAGCGAGAAGGCCCTGCTGTATGTCGCCGACGCAGGCTGCGAGGAGGCCGTGCTGCTGGGGGCGGAGGGCGGCTGGCGGCTGGACCACACGCTGTTCAACCTGCAGATCCTGGAGCGTTTCAGCGACCGCCTGCGGCTCTGCCTGGCGGGGCAGAGCATGGACGTGGTGCGCGTGGGCCCCGGCTCGCACGAGGTCTGGGGCCTGCCCCCGGGCACGCGTTTCTCGCTGCTGCCGCTGTCCGGCGAGGCGCGCGGCGTGACCATCGAGGGCGCCAGCTTCCCCCTTCTGGGCGACACCATCAGCCTGGCCGGCCCCACCGCGATCAGCAACGTGGTGACGATGTCGCCGCTGCTGCTGTCGGTCGGCGCCGGCTCGCTGCTGGCCCTGATCGAGCGCGAGGCCGAACCTGGTCGCGCCGAGCCAGGGCGCGACTGAGGTGGAGTCCGGCCTGTCGTCGTGGTGGGCCGGTTCCGCCTATCTCCTCTACCTGCTGTACGCCGTGCTGCGCGTGGCGCGGCGGCCGGCCGCCGGCGCCGTCGACTACCTGGTGGCCGGCCGCCGGCTGACGCTGCCGGCGTTCGTGGCCACGCTGGTCTCCACCTGGTACGGCGGCATCCTGGGCGTGGGCGAGTACGCCTGGCGCAACGGCGTCAGCAATTGGCTGGTCTTCGGCCTGCCCTACTACCTCTACGCCGGCGTGTTCGCCTTCCTGCTCGCGGCGCGGGCCCGGCGCAGCCGCCTGCTCTCGGTGCCGGACCTGCTGGAACAGCGCTTCGGCCGCGGGCCGGCGCTGCTGGGCGCCGGCACCCTGTTCGTGATGACCGCGCCGGCGGCCTACGTGCTGATGCTGGGCGCGCTGCTGCAGTTGGCGTCCGGCTGGCCGCTGCCGGTGTGCGTCGCCCTGGGCGCGCTGCTCTCGGTGGCGTACGTGCTGCGGGGCGGCCTGCAGGCCGTGGTCGACACCGACCGCGTGCAGTTCCTTCTGATGTTCGCGGGCTTCCTGGTGCTGGTGCCGGTCTGCGCCGTGGAGCTGGGCGGCTGGCAATGGCTGCGCGCGCAGGTGCCGCCGGATCACCTGCGCTGGGACGGCGGCCTGGGCTGGCAGGCGGTCTTCGTCTGGTACTTCATCGCGCTGTCGACGCTGGTCGAGCCGGCGTTCTACCAGCGCTGCTACGCCGCCCGCGACGAGCGCACGGCGCGCCGCGGCATCCTCGTCTCGATCGCCTTCTGGATCCTCTTCGACCTGCTGACCACCACGGCCGGCCTGTACGCGCGCGCGGCGCTGCCGGACCTGGCCGACCCCGTGCAGGCCTTCCCGGCGCTGGCCGAGCGCGTGCTGCCGGGGTTCTGGCAGGGCGTGTTCACGGTGAGCCTGCTGGCGACCATCATGTCGACCGTCGACAGCTACGCGTTCATCGCCGCGGTCACGCTCGGCCGCGACCTGCTCGGCCGCTGGCGCGGCTGGGACGAGGCGCGTTCGCTGCGCGCCTCGCAGTGGGGGCTGGTCGTCACGGCCGCGGCCGCGGTGGCGATGGCGCTGGCGGCCGGCTCGGTGGTCACGCTGTGGAAGGTGCTGGGCTCGATCGGCACGCCGGTGCTGCTGCTGCCGCTGGCGCTGGCGCACGGCTCGCGCGCGATCGACGGCCGGCGCGTGGCCGCGGCGATGGTGACCGCCGGCGGCGTCGCGCTGGCCTGGACGCTGGCCGGCCGGGGCGGTCCGTGGCTGGGGGTGGAGCCGATCTTCCCGGGGCTGCTGGTGTCGGCGGCGGCGCTGGCGCCGGCCTGGCGTCCGGAGCGCGCGGCCGGACGCGCGTGAGGCCGCCCGCCCCCGCTCGCGCGCCTCAGCGGGCCACGCCGCGCGGCGGCAGCCGCCGCCAGACCACGAGGCTGGCCGCGGCCAGAGCCAGGGCGAACACGGCGATGGTCAGGTAGGGCGAGACGAACTGCGCGACCCAGCCGGCCAGGAACGTGCCCGCCGGCAGCGCGCCGCCGAAGCCGACCGACCAGATGCCCAGGATGCGGCCGCGGAGCGCGTCGTCGACGCTGGTCTGCA
>VGXH01000286.1 GCA_016873405.1 bacterium | reverse complement strand
CCCCAACGCCTTGCCCGCGCCGGCGGGCGGTGGTAGCTTCGCGCGGGTTGCGCCCGCACGGCGCGCCCGGGACCTTGCCCGCTTCCGGGCCGCGACCGCCACCCGCAACCGCCACGGTATGCCCGCATGGAAGCCGTTCGCCGCTACCTGTCGTTCGTCAAGTTCGAGCACACGATCTTCGCGCTGCCGTTCGCGCTGATCTCGCTGCTGGTGGCCAGCGACGGGCGGCCGCGGCCGTCCACTCTGCTGTGGGTGCTGGTGGCGATGGTGGGCGCGCGCAGCGCCGCCATGGCCTTCAACCGCCTGGCCGACCGCGCCATCGACGCGGCCAACCCGCGCACCGCCGACCGCCACCTGCCCGCCGGCGCCATCCCCCCGGCCGGCGCCGTCGTCTTCACGCTGGTGTCGGCCGCGCTGCTGGTGGTCGCGGCCTGGCGCCTGAACCCGCTCTGTCTGAAGCTCAGCCCGGTGGCCCTGCTGGTGACGCTCGGCTACTCGTACACGAAGCGCTTCACGGCGCTGTCGCACCTGGTGCTGGGGCTGGGGCTGGGCATCGCGCCCGTGGGGGCGTGGCTGGCGGTCACCGGGGCGTTCGCGCCGTTCCCGCTGTGGCTGGCGGCGGCCGTCATGTTCTGGGTGGCGGGCTTCGACACCATCTACGCCTGCCAGGACGTGGACCACGACCGCCGGGTGGGCCTGCACTCGCTGGCATCGCGGCTGGGCACGCCGCGGGCGCTGGTGCTCTCGCGCGTCTTCCACGTGCTGGCCGTCGCCTGCATGGCCGCGGCGTTCCGGCGCGCCGAGCCGCTGGGCGTGGTGGCGCTGCTGGGCGTGGGCGTCATGGCGGCGCTGCTGGCCTGGGAGCAGTCGCTGGTACGCGGCGGCGACCTGCGCCGGCTGAACCGCGCCTTCTTCGAGATCAACTCGTGGGTGGGCATGGCGTTGCTGGCCGTGGTGCTGGTCGATCTCTATCTGGCCTGACGACCGCTCGACCGAACAGCCTCTCTCATTATCTCTCAGGTTCCCGCCGCCCAAGCCGATTGCAGGCGCATGCGTCCGACCGTCCGCGCTCGGCGCGGCTGTTGCGTGTGCCTCGGCAAAGGGGGAGATCATGAGATCCTGGCTACCGTTGACGTTGTTGATGCTGGCGATTCCCGCGGGCGCCGCCTTGCCGGGCGACACGCCGCGAGACAGCAAGCCTCTGCGGGGTATGTCGGCGGCGGCGGCCACCCCGAGCGATCGCCTCGAAGCGCGACTGGCGGGCGCGGAGACCTTCGCCACGGCGCTGCCGGTGATCTCCGTGCCGTTCTCGGACGCGGGTTCGACGCTGGGCCACGGCGATGATTTCCTGGAATGCTACGCGGGTGGAGGCACCGGCGCGCCCGATGTCGTCTACGCCTTCGTGCCGCCGGCCAGCGGGCTGTACACGTTTGATCTCTGCGGATCGGCCTTCGACACGAAGATGTACCTCTTCGACCAGTCGCGGACGCTCGTGGCCTGCAATGACGACTTCGACCCGACCTACGGCGAAGGCGAGCCCTGCTTCCTCAACGCCCGCCTGGAGCGCTTCGCCGCCGACATGGGCGACACCGTTTTCGTGGTCGTCGACGGCTACGCCGACCTGGCGGGCGACTACACGCTGTCGATCACCGCGGCCGACGCCTGCGAGCCCGTGGTTCCGTCGCCGGTCCTGGTCGAGGGCGAGCCGGCGCTGTTCACCGGGCAGGTCGACGAATTCAACTGCGGCTGCGTCTGCGCGGGCAGCGCCGTCTACCAGCGGCTGAACGGAGACGGCAGCGGGCAGGGCAGCATCGCGTTGAGGATCGGCTGGCGTGATTTCGGCGTCCGGGATCACGACTGGATCGAGCTGGTCTCGGGCAGCACCGGGGAGATCCACGTCGAGTTCGAGGCCGAGGTGCCGGCCCGCGTCATCGTCTGGAACGTCGCCGACTGCGAATTCGGCGAGTTCGAGTCGTACGCGGTGAACGCCTGCGAACCCTTCTCGCTGGACACCACGGTGATGGGTCGCGCCAACTTCCTCATCGTCGTCACCGCGACCGGCCCGTACCCGCCGCACGGGCTGGTGCCGGTGGAGTCCGACGCGGTGCTGACCGTCTCCGGGTTGGACATGACGACGGCGACCGAAGTGACGAGTTGGGGCCACTTGAAAGGGATGTTCCGTTAGCGGAGGCAGATACGGGTGGCGCCCCGCCGACAGCAATGCTTGAATGTCCCCGGTGCAACCGTGAGCGCCGACACCGTCGCCCAGTGACGGTGTCGGCGCGCATCGCGGCCGACCCGGGGAGCCCATGGACCGCCCGAACGCATCGCTGAGCGAAGTCCACGAGAGCGTCGTCATCCCGCAGGGCGGCGCGCGCTGGCGGCGCGTGCTCGCCTTCCTGGGCCCCGCCTACCTGGTCAGCGTCGGCTACATGGACCCGGGCAACTGGGCCACCGACATCGCCGGCGGCAGCGCCTTCGGCTACCAGCTCATCTGGGTCCTGCTGATGAGCAACCTGATGGCGCTGCTGCTGCAGAGCCTCAGCAGCCGGCTGGGCATCGTGCGCGGGCTGGACCTGGCGCAGGCCTCGCGGCACACCTACCCGCGGCTCATCAACATCCCGCTGTACATCCTGGCCGAGATCGCCATCGCCGCCTGCGACCTGGCCGAGGTGATCGGCATGGCCATCGGTCTGCATCTCCTGTTCGGGCTGCCGCTGCTGGAGGGCGTGCTGATCACCGCGCTGGATACCTTCCTGATCCTGTTCCTGATGCACAAGGGAATGCGCCTGCTCGAGGTGTTCATCATCTCGATGGTCTCGATCATCGGGCTGTCGTTCCTGGCGCAGATGATCATCGTGAGGCCGGAAGCCGCCGAAGTGGCGCGCGGCTTCCTGCCCTCGGCGCTGTCGGGGCAGGCGCTGTACATCGCCATCGGCATCATCGGGGCGACGGTGATGCCGCACAACCTGTACCTGCATTCGGCGCTGGTCCAGACGCGCAAGATCGAGCGCTCGTCCGGGGGCATCCGCGAGGCGCTGCGCTTCAACCTGCTGGACACCGGCGTGGCGCTGAACGTGGCCTTTCTGGTCAACGCCGCCATCCTCATCCTGGCCGCCACCGCCTTCCACACCAAGGGCTACACGAACGTGGCCGAGATCGAGGACGCGCACCAGCTGCTGCGCGGCCTGTTCGGCGACCTGGCGCCGACGCTGTTCGCCATCGCGCTGATCGGGGCCGGCCAGAGCAGCACCGTGACCGGCACGCTGGCCGGCCAGATCGTCATGGAGGGCTACCTCAACCTGCGCGTCCGACCGTGGCTGCGGCGACTGATGACGCGCCTGATCGCGATCACGCCGGCGCTGATCGCGATCATCTGGTTCGGCGGCGAGTCGCTGGGCGCGCTGCTCGTGTTCAGCCAGGTGGTCCTGAGCCTGCAGTTGGGGTTCGCGGTGGTGCCGCTGCTGCACCTGTGCGCCGACCGGCGGCACATGGGCGAGTTCACGAGCGGTCGCACCATCCAGGTGCTGGGCTGGCTGTGCGCGGCGGTGATCATCGCGCTGAACGGACGACTGGTGGCGCAGGAGATCGCCGGCTGGTTGACCGGCGGCGGCGCGGCGGCGACGTTCGCGCGCTGGGTGGCGATGCCCCTGACGGGCGCCTTCGCGGTGCTGCTGGCCTGGATCACCGTGGCGCCGTG
>VGXH01000285.1 GCA_016873405.1 bacterium | reverse complement strand
GGGGGAGACCCACGGCTGGCCGAGGTCGATCTTCGCATCGTTGGTGGGCGTGTAACCGGCGCGATAGAGCGGGTTGACGAAGTCGTCCCAGCCGAACACGAACTGGTCCCATTTGCCGAGGTTCTCGTAGTACTCGCGCCGGTCCTCCTCCACCGTCACGTACAGCGGCAGCTGGTCGAGGTCGGACAGGTCGGTCATGGCGCCGACGTCGGGGAAGTAGTGGTCGCCGACTCCGTTGCGCTCGATGTCCGTGCTGTTGGTGACGTACGCCTGGAGCAGCAGCTCGTCGCTGTAGTGCTCGTCCGCGTAGGCGTAGTAGGCGTCGCGCAGGTCATTGCCGTCGGAGTGCTTGGCCGCCACCTGCGTCCAGGCCAGGATGTCCAGGGCCATCATCAGGTAGCCCCGCTTGTGGCCCAGCATCGCCTCCCCCGCTCCCGGCAGCACCACCGAGGCGAGCATCGGCCCGACCCCGCCGCGCTTCGCGCTTCCCTCGACGACGTCGGCGGCGGGTTCGCCCGCGGCGCCGCCGCCGAATTCGTTGTCGGTCGCCTTCACGCCCGTCAGCGCCAGGTCCTGCAGCGCGGCGCGCTCCAGCAGCCAGGCGGCGCGGTCGGCAGCCGCAGCCGCGGGGTCGGCGCCGCCGGCGGCCGCCGCCGCCGTGGCCCCGACCCAGGCAAGCGCCAGCGTCACGAGCGCGACGCGGCGGTTCCGATTGCAGCGAATCATCGCATCCTCCCAGGTTCGGCGGCGCTCAGCGTTCGACCGCCAGGGTCAGCGTGCGGGTCCGGCGTCCACCGGTCCCGTCGTGTTCCAGGACTGCCACGTAGACGCCGCTGGCGATGCCGGGCAGGTCCAGGCGCACCTGGTTCATCTGCCCGGCCGTGGCCAGGAAGCGCCCCTCGCGGACCAGTTCGCCCTGCAGGTCGTAGACGGCCAGACGCACCGCGCCTTCGACATCGGCCCAGAAGCGCGCGTTGACCACCTCGCCGCGGACCGGGTTGGGGAACAGCGCCACCTCGGCGCGGTCGGCCGCCGACGGGGCCGTCGGACCCAGATCCCTGGCCTGTCCGGTCGGGCCGCGCCGCGCGCTGCCTCCGGCCGGACCCAGCCACTCGCTGGTCGTGGCGACGCCCTCGGTCGCGGTCGCGGCCAGCCGCCAGCCGCCCACGCGCCCGTTGACCCAGGTGCGGCCCAGCGGCGGCGCCGTGTAACCGCCTTCGGAGACCAGCCACAGCAGGCGTTCGGGGCCGCCGTCCCCGATCGCCAGCCCGGCCGCGCGCCGGTCGCCCCAGCGCAACGGCAGCTGCGACAGCAGCCGGCCATCCGGCCCCAGCGCCAGCAGGTGGCCGCCGTCGGTGTTGAAGAACAGCTCGTTCTGGCCGTCGCCGGTGCCGTCGGCCACGACCAGAGGGCCGGCCACGCGGGTGGTGTCGGCCAGCGGGAACAGCTCGGACAGGCGCCGCGGCCAGCCGCGCAGCGGGATGCCGTCGGCCTGCAGGCCGTGCAACCGCTCGGCCGTGGCCACGATCAGGTCGTGGCGACCGTCGCCGTCGAGGTCCGCCACGGCGGGCTCGCAGACGACCGCGCCGGTCACCGCGGGGAGGTTCGCCAACGGCGTGATCGAACCGCCCGCCAGGCGCCAGGAGCCGAGCGGGCCCAGGTCGTCGAACACATGCACGAGCGCGGCCTCGTCCGCGGGCACCACCGCCGCCCGCACGCGGCCGCTGCTCGCGCGGGCGTAGGGCGTCCACGCCGGCGTCGCGGCCCAGCCGGCGCCGTCCGCCGCGGCCAGGTGCCAACCGCCATCCGAGACCACGCACACGCGATCGGGCGCATCGCCGGGTCCCGGCACCAGCAGCGCCGCGCGAGCGGCCACCGCCGCGCCCCCGGCAGCGTTCAGTCGCAGCGGCGCCCCGAACGAGCCGTCGCCGGTCGCCAGCAGATAGAGGCGGTCCGGCGGCGCCAGGAGGGCCAGCCGCGTGGCGCCGGCGCCGTCCCGCAACGGCAGCGGTCCGCCCGCCAGGGTGTCGGCCGGGGTCGCCGTCCAGCGCGGCGCCAGACCGAGGTCGCCGACGCGCGCGGCGCGAACGCCGCCGCCTCTCAGCGCCACGAAGAGGTCGCTGTCGCCTCCGCTGGCCAGCAGCAGCGGCGGCCCGGCGGCGCGGTCACCCAGCGCCAGCGCCGCGCCCTCGGGCCGACCCGCCAGGCGCGTCCAGAACTCGCGCCCGTCGTCGGTCACGGCGTACAGCGTGCCGTCGAAGGCGCCGGCGCCGTGGTTCTCGCCCGGAGCATCGGCGAACAGGAGCAGTCGCCACTGCCCGAAGCGGAAGGGCGTGAGCGTGGACACATCGATGGCCCGCGGGCCCGGCAGGACGCCGCCGGGCGCGACGGCCGGCTGCTGCTGCGCCGCGATCTCCCACGGCAGTCCGGGCGGCACCGGCCCGAGCGAGGCCGAGAACTTCATCACCGCCGCGGTGTTCGTTGTGCGCGCGCCGATCCCGGACAGGGAGAGATGCGACCACGAGCGGTCGAACAGGCGCGTGTTGGGAAAGCCGTCGGCCGGCAGCCGGGTAAAGCCGGTCTCGTTGCCGGCCAGGTCGCGCCCGCCGAACGGGTCGCGCCAGGAGCCGTACCAGCCCAGGACGTAGGCATCGAGCACGCCGATGTCCTGGATTCCGTCCGCCTCGACGAGCTTCAGCCCGTTGCCGTCGATGTTGATGGTGTTGTCGGCCAGGCCGGCCTCGATGCGGTCGGCGTTCACGTGCCAGACCAGCAGGCCGCCTGCCGGCAGGAAGTAGTCGTAGAAGCCCGTGTTCTGCCACCGGTCCTCCGTGCCCGCCTCCAGCCCGGCCAGGTAGAGGATCACGCCCGTGGTGTCGTCGCGCTCGAAGGCGAACTCGTCGAAGGGCAGCGGCTCGCGGGGCCCCGGCACCCAGCGGTTCTCGATCAGGAACCACTCGCGCGGCGACAGCCCGCCGCGCCAGGCCTGCGGGTCGGTCAGGCTGAAGGCGCCGTAGCCGCCGGCCCTCCACGCCGCGTAGTCGGCGCGCGGGACGCCGACCGCCGGCAGGCGGTACTCGGCGCGCGCGCCGTCGATCTCCTGCGTCTCCAGCCAGCCGAGGAACCACTTGTCCCAGGCCGCCAGGGACGGCGGCAGGACTCCGCCGGCAGCCACGTAGACCGTGTCGCCCTCGTCGGTGATCGCTCCCAGCGTCGCCGAGAGGTTGGTGCCCGAATCCATCAGGTCCCAGATGCCCACCGACGGCAGTCCGCGGTAGCTGTCGTAGACGTCCACCAGGCCCAGGGCGTGCCCGAACTCGTGGTAGAAGGCGGCGGCGATGCTGCCCGCGTTGCCGTCCTGATTGGTGGTCTCCGGGATCACCGAGCACTCGGTCAGCGAGCCCGGCGCCCCGCTCCCGCTGTCGAGGCTGGCGAGCGCCTGCGGCTCGCCCAGGTTGACGAAGAACGTCGGCACATCGTTCGGCGAGTCTCCGTTGACGTCGCTCTGCCAATCGCTGCCCGCGTGCACGAAGATGACGTAGGTGAACGGGTCGTCGTCGTCGTAGTCGGCCAGGTTGGCCGAGCCGTCGGCCTGCGTGCCCTCGTCGGCGGCCGTGATCATGTCGCGCACCAGCGACTCGAGCCCGGCCAGCGACCAGAAGCCGCCGGCGCCGGGTCCGTAGTCGGCGACATCGCGCACCAGGGG
>VGXH01000284.1 GCA_016873405.1 bacterium | reverse complement strand
GGGGCGGTCGAAGTAGTTCAGGTGCTCGCGCGGGGAGACCCACCAGCGGCGGTGTCCGCGCAAGCGCACCAGCGCCTCCTGCAGCGCGTTGAAGTCGTTGGGCACGGTGACCGAGACCAGGCCGCCCGGCGCCAGGGCGCCGCGCGCCGTGCCCAGCAGCGCCGCGGGATCGGGCACGTGTTCCAGCACGTTGTGCAGGTGCACGACGTCCACCGGCTCCAGGCGCGCCACGGCTCGCGGCGTGAAGAAGTCGTTGATGACGTCCTGCCCGAGCACCATGCGCGTGTGCTCGGCGGCGGGACGGCCGGGCTCGACGCCGATCGTGCGCCAGCCGCGCTGAGAGCCGAACTGGACGAACCACCCCGGGCCGGAGCCGACATCCACCAGCGAACGGCGGCCGGCCGGCAGCAGCTCCTCGAGCAGATCGTACTTGGCGCCGAACTCCAGACGCCACCAGGCCAGATTGGCCCGCTGGCTGGCGATGTAGTTCCCGTGGATGCTGCCGTAGAAGTCCTCGGCATAAAGTTGGTCGATGGTGGCCGGATCCGGCAGGGGGGTGACGTGCCGGAAGCCGCACTGCCGGCAGGCGATGACGTCCACGTCGTGCTCCCGGGCGACCACCGGGCCGCCGTGGTCCGCGCCGGCCGCCGCCCGGGCCACGGGGTCGTCAACTCCATGTCCGGCATAGGTTTCTCCGCCGTCAGGTGCGCATTCCGCCAAGTGCTCCAGCCAGGTCGACATCGCCGGTCTCCGTTTCGCGCGCCGGGAAAGGCCGCGGACCGGCCCTCGGTGGGCGCCGATCCCGACCTCGTCGGCATCAAGGACGGTGCCAGCCGGGCGGCCGGGCCGTCCGGGCGCGCGGTTTGCATTCGCCGGACCGGACCCGCCAACGCAGGGAGCGGACCGGCATGCCCGAAGGCTCGATCACCGTCGAGAGAGAACCCGGCGCCGCGACGGCGTCCGTGGCCGACGCCTGTGCGCTGTGCGGCGCGGGCGGCGCCGCGGTCGTCGCCGGGCAGACCGTCCCTGACCTGGGGCCCGCGCCCGATCGCAGGGAGTGGCCGACGCGCTCGCTGGTCTACCGCGGCTGCGCGCGGTGCGGCACCGTGTCGCAGTGGCCGCTGCCGGAGCCGGCCGAACTGGACCGCTACTACGGGACGGTGCGCATGGCGCGCCACGTGCCCGAGGCCGCGACGGCCAAGCAGGTCGTCTACGAGGATCGCCTGGACCTCATGCGCCGCGTCACCGGACTGCGCGAGGGGGCTTGCCTGGAGGTGGGCTGCGGCAACGGCTTGTTGCTCGAGATGATCGCCGCGCGCTGGGGCCTGGCCGTGCGCGGCCTGGAGCCCTCATCGACATACGACACGCGGCCCGAGGTGCCCATCGCCCGCTGCACGCTGCAGGACTTCGCGCCGCCGGCGCTGTCCTGGCCGGAACGGTACGATCTGGTCTACTGCCGGCACGTGCTCGAGCACGTGACCGAGCCGGCGGCGTTCCTGGACCGCCTGGCCGCGCTGGTGGCCCCGGGCGGCTGGCTCTACGTGGAGGTGCCTTCGTCGGCCCTGCACGCGCGCGAGGGCCTGCCGGCCAGCGGGCAGAACATCCATGCCGTGCACCTGCATCACTACGCGGGGCCGGGTCTGGCGGCGGCGCTGGCCGCGCGCGGCCTGGTGGTGACGCATCTGGAGGATCGCGACATCGGTCGCTATCCGTCGCTGTGCGTGGCGGCGCGGCGCGGCTTCGACGCGGCGGCGCAGTTCCGCGCGCAGCTGGACCGGCAGCAGACGCGGTACGCGCGCGCCGCCGAGCGTCTGCTGGACGCGCTGCAGTTGGCCGCCGGCGCGCCGGTCGTCGTCTGGGGCGCGGGCGCCGACCTGGGCCAGGTCCTGCCGCTGGTGCCGCCGGCCGCGCGGGGCGGGCTGCGCCTGTACGACCGCAGCCCGGTCAAGCAGGGACGCACCCTGCTGGGCGTGCCGATCCTGGACGATGCGCAGCTGGCCGCGCTGGACCCGACGTGGCTGGTGATCGGCTGCGGCAACCGGACGTTGGCCGACGACATCCGCGCCGAGGCGGCCGAGCGCTGCCCGCGCGCGACGGTTCGCGAGCTCTTCGCCGCCGGGAGGGACCGGTGACCGCGCCCTTGACCATCCTCTGCGCGGGCGCCTACGGCATCCGCAACGCCGGCGATGACCTGCCGCTCATCGCGCTGATGGAAGGAATGCGCGCGGCGCTGCCCGGGCGCGAGCTGCGGTTCCGCGCGCTGTCGCGTCATCCCGACGACGAGGACGCCCGCCTGCTGGACGCCGCCCTGGTGCCGAACCTCGAGCACGAGAGCAGCGCGGCCGCGCGCGGCCGCTGGTTCCGCGGCCTGAACCCGGACGACGATCCCGAGCCGTTCCAGCGCGTGGAAGCCGAGATCGCCGCCTGCGACCTGCTGGTGCTGGGGGCTGGCAACGCGCTGCTGGACCGGACCATCGGCCTGCTGCGCGGGCCCGTGCCGCTGCTGGCGCTCTACGGCGGGCTGGCGCGCCGGCACCGGCGCCCGGTGATGCTGTACGGCATGAGCGTGGGTCCGCTGCGCACGGCGTGGGGGCGCGACCTGTCGCGCCAGCTCATCGCCGACGCGGCGGTGGTCACCGTGCGCGACAGCGAGTCGTTCGCCCTCTGCCGCGAGCTGCTGGACAAGCCGCGCGAGATCCACCTGCTGCCGGACGCCACGCTGGCCGTGGCGCCGCCTCCGGGCGACCGGGCGCACGCGGTGCTGCGGGCGGAGAACCTGTCCCTGCCCGCCGGCAAGCCCGTCATCGCCCTGGGCCTGCGCGACCTGGCGCGGCCGCTGGGCGCCGACGCGGGACGAAGCCAGGAGGAGGCCGTGGTGGGCCTGCTCGAACGCTGGCGCGATCGCGCCTCGTTCCTGTTCGTGCCCCAGTCGACGTACCGCGAGGACGATGACCGCGCGCTGGCCGAGCGACTGGCCGCGCGGGCGCCCGCGGGCTGCGACTGCCTGGTCGTGCGCGGGCGACACCATCCGCTGGACCTGGTCGCGCTGTACGGCCTGGCCGCGGTGTCGGTCGCCAGTCGTCTGCACGGCGCGGTCTTCAGCGCCATCGCGGGCACGCCGCCGGTGGGGCTGGACTACCTGCCCAAGATGCGCGGTTTCCTCGAGCACCTGCCCGGCTGCCACGAGCGCGTGGCGCTGGAGGGATTGACGGCCACGGCGCTGGACGCGGCGGTGTCAGGCCTGGCGCGCGACGGCGAGGCCCGGCGCCGGCGCCTGGCCGCGCGCGTGGCCGAACTGCGCCGGCAGGCGGCGCGCTACGCGACGCTGGCCGTGACCGAGGGGCTCGCTCGGACCTTCGTGAATAGCCCGGGCTAGGCCTGCCGGCGCGCGGAAGAGAGGTCTTGCTGCCGTGAGGATCGTGTTCTTCATCGCCTCGCTGCCCGAGGACGAGCTTCACCGTCACCAGTTCCCGCTCGGCCCCGGCTACGTCGGCGCCTGGCTGCGGCGGGAGTTCCCCGACCTGGACGTGCGCATCACCGCGACGCCCGACGAGGTCGTCGCGCTGCGACCCGACCTGGTGGCGATCAGTTCGGTCACGCAATGCTACAACCAGGCGCGGCAGGTGGCGGCGCGCGCGCGCCGCGAACTGGACGTCCCGGTGATCCTCGGCGGCTACCACATCTCGGCGCTGCCGCAGCGGCTGGATCTCGGGG
>VGXH01000283.1 GCA_016873405.1 bacterium | reverse complement strand
GGGGGCTGCCCGCCGGCGCCACGCTTGCCGTGAGCGCGGCCGGCGCTCAAGCGCCGCTTCTGGTCTTCACCGCCGCCGACAACGCCGACCACGGCGAGCTGTGGACCCCCATCGTGCCCGCCGACGCGCTGGTCGTGGACCTGGCGGTGCCCGCCACCGTGACCGCCGAGCCCCTGCTGGAACTGGGGTTCGTCAACAGCGGCTACCGGGTCATCGGCCAGGCGCCGACGGCGAAGGCCGGCCCCTGCAACATCGATGTCGTCTGTCCGGAGGGGGATCCGTGGCGGGACGAGATCGCCACCGTCGGCCTGATCGCGATCTCCGGCTCGTTCGTCTGCACCGGGGCGATGGTCAACAACACCGCCTTCGACGGCACCCCGTACCTCCTGACCGCCGACCACTGCGGGATCACTGCGTCCCGGGCCCCGTCGGTCGTCGTCTACTGGAACTTCGAGAGCCCGGCCTGCGCGGAGCAGGGCGGCGGTTCGCTGGCGCAGTTCACCAGCGGCGCCACGCTGCGCGCCACCTGGGCGACCACCGACTTCACGCTGCTGGAACTGGACGAGGCGCCGGACGCGGCGTTCCTCGTGAAATACGCCGGCTGGAACCGGAGCGAGACGCCGCCGACGTCGGCGACGGCCATCCACCATCCCTCTTCCGACGAGAAGAGCATCTCCTTCGAAACGGCGCCCGTGTTGCCGGCCTCGTACCTGGCCGACGCGACGCCCGGCAACGGCACGCACCTGCGCGTGGTCGACTGGGACCTCGGCACGACGGAGCCCGGCTCGTCCGGTTCGCCGCTGTTCGACCAGGACCGGCTGCTCGTGGGGCAGCTCCACGGCGGCTGGGCGGCATGCGGCAACGACCTGTCCGACTGGTACGGGCGGCTGCACCGCTCGTGGGACGGCGGGGGCACGGCCGCCACCCGCCTGTCCGACTGGCTGGACCCGGGCGCCACCGGCGCCGTCACGGTGCCGCTGCTGGACCCGACGGCCGGCGAATTCACGGTCGCGCCCGCCGCCGGGCACACTGGCCGCGGCCCGGTGGGCGGGCCGTTCACGCCGGAGTCCTGGGACTTCACCTTGGCCAACGCCGGCGATCGCGGGGCGTTGTTCACGGCGGCGGTCGACACGGATTGGCTCTCGGTCGCGCCCGCGTCGGGGCTCGTCCCGGCGGGTGGGCAGGTCGTCGTCACCGTGCAGACGACCGCGCTGGCGGACGCGCTGGGCGCCGGCGCGCAGTCGGCGCTGGTCACCTTCGTCAACCCCGGCCGGGGCAGCGCCGCCACGCGGACGGTCGAACTCGACGTCGTGGCGTCCACGCCCACGATCACCGGCCTGGGCCCGAACCCGTTCGGCGAGTCGGTCACGGTGTTCGTGTCGCTGCCGGTCGCCGCTCCCCTGGCCTGGCGCGTGTACGACGTGCGCGGCCGACTGGTGCGCGGCGAGCGGACGCAGGCCGGCGCGTTCGGCGAGAACGTGCTGACCTGGGACGGCCGCGACGACGGCGGCCGCCGCCTGCCGTCGGGCGTCTACGTGGTGGCGATCACGTCCGGAGCCGGGGAAGCCCGCGCGCAGGTCGTCAGCGGGCACTGACGAACGGGCCCGTCGGCGCAGCCTCCACCCGGCGGCCAGCAGGCCGATCCAGCCGCTGCGCGGCGTCGGGGGCCGCAGCGAGCAGCCGCTCGAGGCCGCGCGCCCCGAAGGCGCCCAGCGCCACGGCCAGGAAGCCGTTGCCTGCCGCCGCCATCAGCCGGGGTCCGTTCATGGGAGAGACCATTCCGGGTTCGACGCCCGGGCCTCAGGACGACGAGCGCCGGAAGAGCCACACCGCCGAGCCGAAGGCCGCCACGCCCATCGCCAGCAGCACCGCCAGTTCCCCGGCCAGGTCGGCCACGCCGGCGCCGCGCAGCAGCACGCCGCGCACGACCGACATGAAGAACCGCATCGGATCGAGCCACGTCAAGACCCGCGCCCACTCCGGCATGTTCTGCACGGGGAAGAAGAAACCCGACAGCATGATCGCGAAGACGAGGAAGAACCAGACCGTGAACACGGCCTGCTGTTGCGTGTCGCTCACCGCCGAGGCCAGCAGGCCCAGGCCCAGGGTCACCAGCAGGTAGCACAGCACGCCCAGGACCAGGGCCCAGGGCGCGCCCGTCAGCGGCACCGCGAACCACGCCATGGCGATGGCCATCGCCAACACGAAGTCGAGCAGGGCGATCAGCGCGAACGGGATCGTCTTGCCGGCGATCAACTGCAACGGCGACAGCGGCGTGACGGCGATCTGCTCGAGGGTGCCCAGTTCCTTCTCGCGAACGACGGCCAGACCCGTCACCAGGGCCGAGATGATCGTCACCAGGATGACGATGATCCCGGGCACCATGTAGAGGCGGCTCTCGAGCTCCGGGTTGTAGAAGAAGCGCACGGCGGCGGCGACCGGGGGGTGGCCCGCGGCGCCGCCGCTTTCGGCGGCCAGCCGCCGCGCCTCGCGGGCCAGCAGCGCCTCGGCGTAGCCTGCGCCGCGGCCGGCGACGCTGCTGTTGGAACCGTCGACGAGCAGGCCGATCGCCGGCGCCCGGCCGGCGGCCACGTCGCGCGCGAAGCCGGGCGGGATATGCACGGCCAGGTCGCACGCGTGGCGGCCCAGCAGTTCGGCGAGTCCCGCGGCGTCGGTCGCCCGGGGACCCGCCGCGAACGTCGTGCCGTGCGGGAAGGCCTCGACCAGGCGGCGGCTGAGCGGCGTGCGATCCTCGTCCAGCACCGCCACGCGCAGGTCCTTCAGGTCGCTGTTCAGCGCGTACGACATGACCATGAGCTGCACGACCGGCAGGAGCAGCACCAGTCGCAGCAGCGCCGGGTCCCGCCGCAACTGGCGGAACTCCTTGCGCACGAGCGTCCGCAGCACCCGCATCCGGTCACTCCAGCCGCAGTCGGAAGCTGCGCGTCGCGGCGGCCAGCAGCAGCGCGGCCTGGGCGGCCAGGACTGCGGTCTGTTGCGGGTGCCAGTTCTCGCCGCGCAGCATGATCCCGCGCAGCACCTCGAGGAAATGGGTCGCCGGCAGCAGGTTGCACAGGACCTGCAGGGGCGCCGGCATGCTGGAGACGGGGTAGAGGAAGCCCGACAGGATCATCGTCGGCAGCATCGTGGCCATGACCGCGGCCAACATCGCCACGCGCAGGGTGCGCGCCTTCGCGGAGATGAGCAGGCCCACCCCGAGCGCGATCACCACGAACAGCAGGCAGTAGGCGGCGACCGCCAGCCAGGACCCGTTCATCGGCACGTCGAAGACGACGCGGCCGATGGCGAGGATGAGCGCGGCGTCCAGGGCGCCCAGCACGATGTAGGGCAGGACCTTGCCCGCGATCACCTGCGCCGGGCGGATGGGCGTGGTCAGGATCTGCTCGAGCGTGCCGGTCTCCTTCTCGCGCGTGATGGCAATGCTGGTCAGGATGGCGCAGATCATCATCAGAACCAGGGCGACGAGCCCCGGCACGACGAAGTGGGCGCTGCGCAGTTCCGGGTTGAACCAGGCGCGCGCGCGGGTCGTGAAGGCCGTCGGGAGGGCGGTGTTCTCACGGCCCAGGGACGCGGCCTGCCGATGCACGACGGCCTGCAGGTAGTTCGCCGCCAGCGCGGCGGTCGTGGCGTCCGAGCCGTCGACGAGCACTTGGACCAGGGTCGGCTCGCCGCGCGCGACGGACTCGGCGTAGCC
>VGXH01000282.1 GCA_016873405.1 bacterium | reverse complement strand
TGCCGCCCAGCTCCAGCACGACCTTCTTCAGGTGCCGCCCCGCCAGTTCGGCAACCCGTCGGCCGGCCTCCACCGAACCGGTCAGCGACAGGCCGCGCACGTCGTCGTGCGCGATCAGCCCGGAGACCACGGCGTGGTCGGCGACGATCGTCTGGAAGCAGCCCTCGGGATAACCGGCCTCGGCGAACAGCTCGGCGATGGCCAGGCCGCAGCCGGTGACGTTGGAGGCGTGCTTGAGCAGGCTCGTGTTGCCGGCGGTGAGCGTGGGCGCTCCGAAGCGCAGCGCCTGCCACAGCGGGTAGTTCCAGGGCATGATCGACAGGATGACGCCCAGCGGCTGGTAGGTCACGGCGTGGCGCAGGCCGTCCGCCCGCATCGGCGTGTCGGCCAGCCACTCGGCGCTGCGCTCGGCGTAGACCTCGCACAGCCAGGCGCACTTCTCGACCTCGGCGCGCGCCTCGGTGATCGGCTTGCCCATCTCCAGGCTCATCAGCCGCGCCAGCTCCGGGGCGCGGGCGCGCAGGCGCCCGGCCAGAGCCGGCAGCAGGGCCGCGCGTTCGGCGACCGGCCGTCTCCCCCAGTCCCGTCCCGCGGCGACCGCCCGCGCCAGGACCGCGGCCACTTCGGCGGCATCCTGCCGGCGATACTCGGCGAGTTTCTCGCCCGTGGCTGGGTTGACCGTCACCACACCCATCGCGCCCTCCGCGGCCGCCGGCGCCGACGCCGGGTCTCAGAACGAGATCTGCCGGAACACGACCAGCGCCGCCCGGTGCACGGCGTCCGGCATCACGCCCAGCAGCAGCACCAGTCCGGCCAGCACCGCCGCGGCGCCCACCGTCAGCGGCTCGTGGCCGTCGTAGACCTCGCCTTCCGGCTGCTTCATGTACATGACCACCAGCAGGCGCAGGTAGTAGTAGACCGAGACCAGGGAGTTGATCACGCCGATGACCGCCAGCGGCACCAGGTCGGCGCGCACGACGGCCGAGAACAGGTAGAACTTCGACATGAAGCCGACCAGCGGCGGGATGCCCGCCAGCGACAGCATGGCCACCGCCAGCACGGCCGCGGCGACCGGCCGGCGGCGGCTCAATCCGGCGTAGCGCTCGATGTCGTCGGCGTCGCCTTCACGCGAGCCGAGGGAGCTGACGACGCCGAACGCCGCCAGGTTCATCAGGCTGTAGGCCAGCAGGTAGAACAGCAGGGCCGAGCCGGCCGACTCGCCCACCTCGCGCCCCAGCACCATCTGCGCGCTGCCGCCGGTCGCGGGCGAGATCAAGGTCACCACGCCGAGCATCAGGTAGCCGGCGTGCGCGATCGAGGACCAGGCCAGCAGGCGCTTGACGTTGTTCTGGGCCAGGGCGACGAGATTGCCCACCGACATCGTCAGGACGGCGAGCCCCGCCAGCACCGGGTACCAGACGAAGGCCAGCTGCGGCTGCATGAGCCAGGCGAAGCGGATCAGGATCGCGAACCCGGCCGCCTTGACCGCGGTGGCCATGAAGCCGGTGACGTAGGCCGGGGCCCCGTCGTAGACGTCCGGCGTCCACATGTGGAACGGCACCAGGGCCACCTTGAAGCCCAGGCCGACCAGGACCAGGCCGCCGCCCAGCATGGCCAGGCGCAGGTCGCCGTCGCGCTGGGCCAGGGCCGCGGCGACGTCGCTGAACGCGGTGCCGCCGGCGAAACCGTACAGCAGCGCCATGCCCAGGAGCAGGAAAGCCGAGGCGAAGCCGCCGAGCAGCAGGTACTTGAAGCCCGCCTCGCTGCTGCGCACGTTGCCGCGCACGCCGCCGGCCAGAACGTACACCGCCAGGCTCATCGTCTCGATGCCCAGGAAGACCGTCAGCAGGTCCGACGCCGCCGCCAGCACCATCATGCCCAGGATGGAGAACAGCAGCAGCGGGTAGAACTCGGGTCGTCCGCGTTCGCCGCGCTCGAGCGCCGCGCCGGCGAACACCGTCGTCAGCACGCCGCAACCGGCGAACAGCAGGTTGAAGAACCGCGCGAAGTCGCCCACGGTCATCATGCCGGCCAGGACCTCGCGCTCGTCGCCGGCGCCGCCGGCCAACTGCGCCAGGACCGAGCCCAGCAGCACCAGCAGCGTCAGGAACGACAGGTGGTCCCGGCGCCGCGTGCGGAGCAGGGCGTCCACCAGCATGATGGCCAGACCGCCCACGGCGACGACCAGGTACGGCGCCAGGACGTCCAGCTGGCCGCCCACCGGCGGCGCGACAAATCCGTTCATCAGCGCATCTCCGCGTTACGGAACACGAACCGCACCTGCCCCGCCGGCGAGCCGGCAGCGGGAATGCCCAGGCTGCCGTGGCTCTCGTCCGCGCCGTGCCCGGCGGGGGCGGCGCCCTCGACGCCCAGCGGCTCCAGCACGCGCGCGATGCTGGCCTCGACCCGGTCCAGCACCAGCCCCGGCCGCACGCCCAGCCAGACCATGAAGACGACCAGCGGCAGCAGCACGGCCAGTTCGCGCCCGCTGAGGTCGGTCAGGCCCTCGTTCTTCGGGTTCTCGCGCCGGCCCAGGAAGACCCGCTGGTACATCCACAGCATGTAGATGGCGCCCAGCACCACGCCGGTGGCCGCCAGCACCGTCAACAGACGGCCGTGGGCCAGCGACTCGCTGCTGAAGGTGCCGAACAGGATCATGAACTCGGCCACGAAGCCGGCCAGGCCCGGCAGGCCGATGCTGGCCAGCGTCGTGACCAGGAACAGCGTCGCGTAGACCGGCATGCCGTGGGCCAGTCCGCCGAACTCGGCGATCTCGCGCGTGTGCCGGCGCTCGTAGATGACGCCCACCAGGAGGAAGAGCGCGCCCGTGGACAGCCCGTGCGCCAGCATCTGGTAGAGGCTGCCGGCGACGCCCAGCGGCGTCAACGAGAACAGGCCCAGCACCGCGAAGCCCAGGTGGCTGACCGACGAGTAGGCCACCAGCTTCTTGACGTCCGGCTGCACCAGCGCCACCAGCGCGCCGTAGATGATGCCGATCACCGCCAGCACGCTGATCGCCGGCGCGAACGCCGTCACCGCCTCCGGGAACAGCGGCATCGCGAAGCGCAGCATGCCGTAGGTGCCCATCTTCAGCAGCACGCCCGCCAGGATGACCGAGCCCGCCGTGGGCGCCTCGACGTGCGCGTCCGGCAGCCAGGTGTGCAGCGGCCACAGCGGCACCTTGATGGCGAAGGCCAGGAAGAAGGCCGCGAACAGCCACAGCTGCGCCTGCCGCGGCAGGTGCAGCGAGAGGAACGCGGCCAGATCCATGCTCCCGGACTGGAAGTACAACCAGAGGATGCCGACCAGCATGAGCACCGAGCCGACCATCGTGAAGATGAAGAACTTCACGGCGGCGTACAGGCGCCGCTGTCCGCCCCAGACCCCGATGATGAAGTACATCGGGATCAGCATCGCCTCCCAGAACACGTAGAACAGGCCCATGTCGCGCGCGAAGAAGGTGCCCAGCATGGCCGCCTGCAGCAGCAGGAGGAAGCCCATGAACTCGGCCACGCGCTCGGTGATCGCGCGCCAGGTCGACAGGATGACCAGGGGCCCCAGGAACGCCGTCAGCATCGCCAGCATCAGGCTGATGCCGTCCATGCCCATCCGGTAGGCGATGCGCCCGTCGGCCAGCCAGGCGGCGTGTTCGACGAACTGGTCGGCGCCGCTCGCCGCGTCGAAGTGGAACCACAGGTGCAGCGAGAGCGCGAAAAA
>VGXH01000281.1 GCA_016873405.1 bacterium | reverse complement strand
GGGGGCTAGGACTACCGGGGTATCTAATCCCGTTCGCTCCCCTAGCTTTCGTGCCTGAGCGTCAGTTCCGGGCCAGAAGGCCGCCTTCGCCACCGGTGTTCCTCCAGATATTTACGCATTTCACCGCTACACCTGGAATTCCACCTTCCTCTCCCGGACTCAAGCGAGACAGTTTCAGGGGCAGTCCGTCGGTTGAGCCGACGAATTTCACCTCTGACTTATCAAGCCGCCTGCGCACCCTTTATACCCAGTGAATCCGAACAACGCTCGCACCCCCCGTATTACCGCGGCTGCTGGCACGGGGTTAGCCGGTGCTTCCTCTGATGGTACCGTCAGGCCTCGCGGGTATTAACCGCGAGGTTTTCTTCCCAATCTGACAGAGCTTTACAACCCATAGGGCCTTCTTCGCTCACGCGGCGTCGCTCGGTCAGGCTTTCGCCCATTGCCGAAGCTTCTCGACTGCTGCCTCCCGTAGGAGTCTGGGCCGTATCTCAGTCCCAGTGTGGCCGGACACCCTCTCAGGCCGGCTACCCATCGTCGCCTTGGTGGGCCGTTACCCCGCCAACTAGCTAATGGGACGCGGGACCATCCATCGACGGGAGCTCTCCGAAGAGATCGCCCCCTTTCACCTCCAGACCATGCGATCCAGAGGTCGTATGCGGTATTAGCAGCTCGTTAGAACTGTTATCCCCCATCGAAGGGAAGGTTTCCCACGCGTTACTCACCCGTTCGCCACTTTACTCATCCCCGAAGGGACTTTCACGTTCGACTTGCATGCCTAAACCACGCCGCCAGTGTTCGTTCTGAGCCAGGATCAAACTCTCCGTTGTCAACAATCAACAACAGAAGCCTTGCTCCTGTTTAGCGCAATTGAAACCGCCGTGCTGACTCGCGCTCCTCCTGATCGCAACCAGGCGGGACGACTCAGACGGCTCGGTATTGCATTCGGGCCATCGCACGCTATTCCGTTGTCAAAGAGCCGAGCCGAGCAGTCGCTGCCGCCGGCCCCCGTTCAGGGGACGAATTTTGTACTCAAGCCGCCGAAGGGTGTCAACCGGATAATTGACTTTTTTCGGAGCCGAGCCGCCCTCCGGCGATGACCCTCGGATGAACCAAGAGTCGCCGCGGGAAGCGGTTGCCCGATCGGCCTGGCGGCTCGTCGGGCAACGGGGGCGGAAGTTATATGCACATCGGATGCCTGTCAAAGGGATTTTGCTTTATTTTTCGCGCCCAGGGCGCAGACAACATAACCTGTTATTTTGCAACAACATGCATTTGAGATGCTCCCGGATCCTGAAATCGCGTTCCCGCTGGCGCGCGTTCGGAGCGGGCCCGCCGCGCCGGCGGATCGCCAGGGCGCCAGCGCGGGTTGGACGTGGTCGCCGTCTGTCGGTTATCCTGTGCGGATCCGGCGCACGGCGCGCCGGCGGCCGCCGGGCCGACCAGGGAGGGCGCATGCGGAAGTTCACGGACGTGCGGGCGCTGCTGGCGCGCGACATCCCTCGCCGCTGGGTGCGGCGCATCCTGTGGGGCGCCGCCGCGCTGTTCGCGCTCGCGGTCGTGGGCACGGTCGCCGGCCTCAACTGGCTGGCGCGCGACCTGCCCCCCATCGACACGCTGCGCACCATCGACCCGTCGGTCAAGACGGTCCTCTACGCCGCCAACGGCGACGTGCTGCGCGAGTTCTTCACCGAGAACCGCACGATCGTGCCGCTGGACCGCATCCCGCCCGTGCTGCAGCAGGCGGTGATCGCGGTCGAGGACAAACGCTTCTACAAGCACTACGGCATCGACCTCAAGCGCGTGATCGGCGTGGTCTGGATCAACCTCACCTCGCGCGACAGCCAGGGCGGCAGCACGCTGACGCAGCAGCTCGCGCGCAACCTCTTCCCCAAGCTGCTGCCGAGCGAGAAGCGGCTGACGCGCAAGTTCCGCGAGTGGATCGTTGCGGGGCAGATCGAGTCCCTCTACACGAAGGACGAGATCCTCGCGATGTACCTCAACCAGATCTACCTGGGACGGGGCGCCTACGGCGTGCAGGCCGCCGCGCGCCTGTTCTTCGGGCGCGACGTGTGGGACCTGGGGCCGGCCGAGTGCACGATGATCGCGGGCATGATCCAGCAGCCGGAGCGGTTCTCGCCGCAGCGCAACCCCGACGCCGCCTACGCGCGGCGCGCGGTGGTGCTGGGCACGATGGTGGGCGCGGGCTACCTCACCCGCGCGGAGGCCGACGCCGTCGCCGCGACGAAGGTGCGCCTGGCCGACCCCGACGCCGCGGCCGAGTCGGCCGGCTTCGCCGCCTACTTCGTCGAGGAGGTGCGCAAGTGGCTCGAGAAGGAGTACGGCGCCACGCGCCTGTACCGCGACGGGCTGCGCGTGCACACCACGCTGGTGCCCCGGTACCAGGAATGGATGGAGGAGGCGCTCGAGACGCACCTGCTCGAGGAGGAGAAGAACCGCCCGAAGCGGCAGACGCGCGCGCACTACGACCGACTGGTCGTCGAGGGGAAGCGGCCGCCGAAGGTGACCTACCTGCAGGGCGCGGCGCTGCTGCAGGACGTGCGCACCGGCGCCGTGCTGGGGCTGGTGGGCGGACGCTCGTTCGCGGATTCCAAGTGGAACATGGCGCTGCAGGCCAAGCGGCAGCCGGGCTCGACGTTCAAGCCCTACGTCTACCTGGCGGCGCTGCAGCACGGCTACACGCCGGCCAGCATCCTCATGGACTCGCCGTTCGAACTGGACACGGGCGCCAGCGGCATCTGGCGGCCCCAGAACTACTCCGAGACGTTCAGCGGCCCCATGACGGTGCGCTGGGCGCTGAGCCACTCGGTGAACGTGCCCACGGCCAAGCTCTACCTTGACCTGGACCTGGACCCGGTGCTGGCGAACCTGCGCCGGCTGGGGATCGCCGTCGACACGCTGCCGAAGGTGCCGTCGCTCTACCTGGGCGCGGGCGAGGTCACGCTGGCCGAGTTGGTGGCCTCCTACTGCGCGTTCGCCAACCACGGCGTCTGGGCGGACCAGTACCTGATCACCCGCGTGGAGACCGTCGATGGCGAGGTTCTGTTCGAGGCGCGCGTCAACCAGCACGAGGCGCTCGACCCGGCCGAGGCCTACGTGATGACGAGCCTGCTCAGAAGCACGGTGGATTCCGGCACCGCCGCCGGCGCGCGGCGCAACGGGTTCACGCGCACCGGCGCCGGCAAGACGGGCACCACGAACGACAACACCAACGCCTGGTTCGTGGGCTACACGCCCAGCTTCTGCGCCGGCGTGTGGGTCGGCTTCGACGAGCCGACGCCGATGGGACGCGGCGCCACCGGCTCGCGCATGGCGGTGCCGGTGTGGGCCGCGTTCATGGGGCGCGTGACCGCGCGCAAAGGCGACGAGCAGTTCGAGCGGCCGCCCGGAATCGTCGACCGCCTGGTGTGCATGCGCAGCGGCCAGTTGGCGCGCGCCGGGTGCGATTCGGTCCAGGCCGAGGTCTTCCTGCCCGGCCACGTTCCGCAGGACGGCTGCCGCGACCACGGCGGCCGGCTGCTCGACCTGGGCGAAGCGCCGCGCGACTTCCGGTCGCTGGACCGCGCCGACGACGAATTCACGCCGGGGGACTAGTGTCCTGAGTCGGAAATACGCGGCCCTTTCGGCGAGGCATCCCGGCGCTCGGCAAGGCGCGACGACGAGAGCGTAGCCCACCTACGCCGAGGAGGAGCAACGCGG
>VGXH01000280.1 GCA_016873405.1 bacterium | reverse complement strand
TTCGGCGGCGCCACGCTGCGCGATCTGCGGCGCGCCTACTGCCTGTGGTTGTGGAACGAGACAGGGTGGAACATGGCCGCGGCGGCGCGGCGGGCGGGCGTCGCCAAGTCGACGATGTGCGACTGGCACAAGGCGATCACGGGCCGCAGCGCGAGCGACGGGCCGGAATCGGAGGCGCCGGCCGACGACGGGCACGACGACGGCGCGCCCTGAGCCCTGCGGCTCCCGCGCGGCATGTCGATGTTCAACGCGAGGAACACGGCCCCGGTCGGCGCCTCGACTCAGCCCACCCACCAGCCGATGTGGCGTTCGCAGCGAGCCGTTCAGCCAGAACGTGGCCACGTCGTCGCCCACGGCGCGATTGCCGTAGCCCAGCTTCTCCAGGTAGGCGTGCTCGCGCTCGCGCTCGCCTCGGCGAAGACGGCCTCCCGGTCGGGGCGCGGCAGCCAGGCCTGTTCGGCCCGCGCGGCGCCGGCGGCCATCGGCGGCGCGCTCAAGGCCAGCAGCGCCGTTCTCATTCCCCCCGCCACGTCCGCCCCCCGTCCGCCACGTCCCACGCCACCCGATGGCACAGCCGCACCAGCTTCTCGTACAGCGGCCCGTTCAGCGTCGCCGGCACATCGCCGGGATCATGCAGCCAGCGGTAGCTGCTGGTGGTCGCCCAGTACAGCGTGGGCACGCCCGCCTCGTGGAAGGGCGTCGCGTCGGCGCCGCCGCCGCCCCAGGTGCGCGCCACGGTGATCGCGTCGCCCTCCGCATCCAGCTCGCGCGCCCGCGCCCACAGCCCCGGCGAGGTCTTGCCCGAGCCCACCTGCACGCTGTCGCCGAAGGCCACGCAGTCGAGGTTGAACATCGCCACGGTGCCCGACAGCGGCAGCCGCGGTTGCGCGGCGTGGTGCTTCGCACCCTCCAGCCCCGATTCCTCGCCCGCGAACAGCACGAACACGACCGGCCGCGCCGGCCGCCGCTCCGCGCGCGCGAACGCCTCGGCCAGGCGCAGCACCGCCGCGCTGCCGGAGGCGTTGTCGTTCGCGCCCGGGAAGTACAGGTCCGGCCCCTGCCGCCCCACATGGTCCAGGTGCGCGCCGATCAGCAGCGGCTGCTCGGCCAGGGCCGGGTCGGCGCCGCGCAGCAGGGCCACCACGTTGCAGGTCGGGTGCGCCGCCTCGTAGCGCGCGTCGATCTCCAGCTCCGCGCGCGCGGCCAGGACCTTGGAGCGCGGCGCCTTCGCCGCGTCGATCTGTTCGCGCAGCCGCCGCGCCGCGCCCGGCCCACCCAGCAGCCGGTCGGCCGCCGCCTCGCTGATCTCCAGCTGCGGGAAGTCCAGCGGCTGCTCGCCCGGCCCGTGCAGCACGCTGCCGATGGGCCCTCGCGCGGGCCGCGCGTCGGTGCCGGTTTCCACCCACAGCAGCGCCAGGGCGCCGTGCGCGCGCGCGGCCAGCGACTTCTGCCGCGGCGTGTGGCTGTCGGCGTCCCAGCCGGCGGCGGCGGGCGACCAGGCCGGGTTCGGCTTGAAGCACAGCACGATCTTCCCGCGCGCATCGAGGTCGGCGTAGTCGTCGTATCCGCGTTGCGGCTGGCTCAGCCCGTAGCCCGTGAAGACCACCGGGGCCTGGACGGCGCCGCTGCCGCTGAACCCGCGCGCGGTGAAGTCCGGGCCGGCCTTCAGTTCGGTGGCCGCGCCATCGGGCCCGGTCACGACCAGCCGCGGCGCGCCGAGGATCTCGTTGTACTCCGCGGTGCACCACTGCAGCCAGCCGCGCGCATCGCCGTCGTCAGCGAGCGGATCGCCACCCGGCTCCAGACCCAGCGCGGCGAAACGGTCGGCCGCCCAGCGCGCCGCCTCCAGGTAGCCGGCCGAACCGGACAGCCGTCCGTCCAGGCGGGGCGCGGCCAGGTGAGCGACGTCCGCCAGCAGCGAGTCGGCGCTCAGGGCGGCGGGGGCGTTGTCGGGGGCGGCCCCAGCGGGCGCACCGCTCACCAGGCACAGGAGCAACGCGAGACACGGGCGCGACAGGGCGGCACCTCCCACCGGCGGGTCAGAACCAGAAGATGAACTTCAGCTGACTGAACTCGAAGCCGCCGTAAGAGCTGAACGTGCGGTTCTCCAGGTCCAGCGTGTTGCGGTCGGTGTCCGGGTGGCTGTCCCACCAGAGGATGGATTCGCTGGCGGTGTGCCGGCGTTCGAACTCGAGCCCGGCCTCGAACTCCACCTGCAGCCGCGGCGTCACGTTCACCGACGGGCGGATCCCCAGGGTCAGGGTCCACGTCTCGGTGTCGATGGCCTCGCGGAAGTTGCGGAAGTCGATGAGCGAGCCGGAGGGCGTGCCGATGTAGCGGCTGCGCAGCTCCTCGACGCTCCACCGATAGGTCACGCCCGCCACGCCGCTGACGGCCAGCCGGCCGTCCCGCCAGAAGCGCCGGCCGGCGGCCAGCCGCACCCAGCCCTGTTCGCGCCGGTCGCTGTCGGCGCGCGGGACGCCGTCCTCCCAGGTGACGCCGTCGTCGTCCCAGAACAGGCGGACGGTGTCGGTCCGGAAGTCGTCCGGCCCGGCCGCCACCGACAGGTCCCAGGCGGGAGAGAAGCGATGGCGCACGGTCAGGCCCCGGCCCGAGTCGCCGGGATCCCAACCGAAGCCCCAGCGGCCCGCAGGGTCGGCAACTTCCACGGCGCCGGCCGGGACGGCGGCCAGGAGCAGAAACGCGAGCGCCGGCAATCGCGGCGCGCGGAGGCGGAACGGACGGCTCATGGATCACTCCGCTGGGGGTCTGTGCTGTCATCGGGGGACCTATAGAAAACCGGCGGCGCCGCGTCAAGCGAAAGCCGGCCCCGGGCGCGCGCCGAGCAGGCGGTCGATGACGTCCGCGGCCGAGTACGTGCGCTGCCCCGGCCGCAGGAAGCCGGCGATGTCCGCCACGGCGCTGCCGGCGGTCACCAGCGCGGGTTCGGCGGGCCGTTCGCCGGCAGCGGGCTCCAGGCCGACGGCGGCCAACAGGCCGTTGCAAAGGCACTGGCGCCCGACCGTTTCGGCGCGGGCGCCGCCCTTGCGCACGAAGTCGTCGACGGGCTCGGCGGGGCAGCGGTAGCGCACCGTGTCGTCGGCCTGCCGGAACGCGCGCCTGAGGTAGCCCAGGTCGCAGCGGCGCACGCGGTCCAGGTACGCGCCGGCCTCCGACAGCGTGTCCTCGAGCTGCAGCACCTTGAACGGGAACCCGGTGGGCGAGGCCAGCGGATCGGTGCGCACGCGCGCCAGCCCCGCGCGGCTGAGCGCGATCATGCGCGCCTTGAGCTCCGCGGTGAACCCGGACTCCTCGCAGGCGGCGAACGCGGTGCCGACCTGCACGCCGGCGGCGCCCAGCGCCCGCGCTTCGCCCAGCCCGCCGGGGCGCCCGAAGGCGCCGGCCAGCCAGAACGGCAGGCCCAGCCGGCGGATCGCCGCCAGGTCCGGACGGTCGCGCTCGCCGTAGAGCGGCCCCCCGGCCGCGTCGGTGCGCAGCGGCCCGCGCGGCGGCGCGTTGTGGCCGCCCGCCTCGACACCCTCGACAACGAAGCCGTCCACGCGCCCGCTGGCGCGGCGCGCCAGCGCGGTCGCCAGCGTGCTCGAAGAGACGATGCCCAGGAACCGCGGCCGCTTCAGCCGCAGCGACGCGCCGTCCAAGAAGGCGCGCGGGTCGAAGCGCGCCAGGAACGGCCGCTCGGGCCGGCTGTCGCCCACGTCCAGCCGCAGGTCGGCCGCCT
>VGXH01000279.1 GCA_016873405.1 bacterium | reverse complement strand
CCCCGGGCATTGGTCGCCACGCCGGGCGACAGCCTGGTCGCTGCGGTCGAGCTCCTGGACGTGGACCTGCTGCGCCGCATGAGCGGCGAGAGCTGGGACTTCTCCAGCTACCCCGACAAGACGAACGTGGACGCCTACGCGAACCGGATCTTCGACGTCGAGGTGATCGGCGAGGCCGCCTCCCCGCGCGGCTATCTCGTGGCCAGCTTCCGCCCGGTCGAACTGGATGCGGCCCTCATGGAGGCCCATTCAGGGCTCCTGGGACGGCAGCAGCTCCTGGTCAAGGTGCTCAGCGGCACGCTCGTGCTGTCGGGACTGGCCGGACTGTTCCTGCTGGTCTGGACCAGCCGCCGCATCAGCCGGCTGTCGGCGGCCATGCGCGACTTCACCGAAGGCAGCCTGGACCGGCGCCTGCGCGAAGGCGGCAAGGACGAGATCGACGACCTGGGCCGCCACTTCAACCTCATGGCCGGACGCATCCAGGAGATGGTCGAATCGCTCCGCCAGAAGGAGCAGTTCCAGCGGCAGCTCATCGCCAACGTCAGCCATGATCTTCGCACGCCGATGGCCAGCATCCAGGGCAACGTCGAAGCCCTGCGCCTGCGCTTCGAGCGCCTGGACGCCGCTCAGCGCGCGCGGGCTCTCGAGACGATCGGCGGCAACCTCGCCCACCTCGACCGGCTGGTCGAGCGCATGCTCGTGCTGTCGCGCCTGGACGCCGGCCAGGCCGTGCTGCAGCCGGAGGAGTTCTCCATCGTCGAGTTGGCCGACGGGGTGCTGCGCCGCAGCGAGCACCTCGCGTTGCCCGGCGGCCTGCGCCTGGAACTGGAAGCGGCGCCGCGGCTGCCTCTGGTGCTGGCCGACCCCCTGCAGGTGACGCAGGCGCTGCAGAACCTGGTCGAGAACGCGATCAAGTTCAATCGGCCGCAGGGCCGCGTGACCGTCGGGCTGGCGGAGGCGGAAGGGCAGGTGCGGGTCACGGTCACCGACACCGGCCAAGGCATCGACGCGGCCGACCTGCCCCACGTGTTCGAGCGCTTCTACACGGGCGATGCCGCGCGCACGCGTCGCACGGACGCCCCCGCGCAGCTCAGGCACAGTTCGGGCCTCGGCCTGGCCATCGCCGCCAAGGTCGTCGAGGCGCACGGCGGCCACCTGGAGGTCACGAGCCGGCTCGGCGAGGGCGCGACGTTCTCGTTCCGCCTGCCGGCCGCCGGCGACGGGCGAGCCGCCCTGGCCGCGCGGGCCTGAACGGCGGGCCCGGTCCGCTCACCGCGCGCCCGCGCGCTCGGCTTCCTTCCAGCGGCGGTGCACCCAGAACCACTGCGCCGGGTCGTGACGCACGAATCGCTCGACGGCAGCCGAGATCGCCGCCGTGTAGTCGCGGACGCCCGCCTCGTCACCTGCGCGCCCGGCCGGCAGCAGCGGCTGCCCCACGTGCAGCACGTGGCTGCCGTCGCGCTGACGGAGGATGCCCATCGGGATGACCGGACAGCCGGTCTGCAGCGAGAACCGCGCCGCGCCGGCCCAGGCCGACGCCTCGCGCCCCAGGAACGGGATGCGCACACCGGCGGCGCCGGCGTCCTGATCCAGCACCAGCGATACCAGTCCGCCGCCGCGAAGGTGGGTCAACACCGCCGGCGCCGCGCCGTCCACCGGGACGGTGAGGATGCCGTGAGCGCGCCGCTGCTCCTGCAGCCATTGGTCGACGCGACGGTTGCGCAGCGGCTTGACCACGTCCAGCAGGCGATACCGGCGCGCCAGCACGCGGCCGCCGAGCTCGAAGTTGCCCAGGTGCGCGGAGGCCACGATGGCCCCGCGGCCGGCGCCGAGCGCCTCGTCGACCGCCGCCCAGCCGGGCACGACCTGCACCGCCGGCTCGCGATGCGGTCCGCGCAGCACCTCGACCAGCGTGCGTCCGAGGTGGCGGTACACGTCCCGCGCCAGCTGTCGACGCTCCGCGGCTCCCAGTTCCGGGAAGCAGGCGGCGAGTTGGCGGTCGACGACGCCGCGTCGCAGGCGGAGCGCCTCGCCGGCCAGCCAGGCCACGGCGTCGCCCAGCCCCAGTCCCGCGCGGTCCGGGAGCGCGCGGCACAGGCGACCGAAGCCGAGCAGCAGCAGATGGGCGGGTAGTCCGGGGCGGTCCATGGCGTGACGATAGGTGGCGGCCGGGAGCGGCGCCAGAAGCGGCGACAGCCGGGTGCGGCCACGGTGCGGTCCGGTCAAGCTCCCGCTCGCCCGCGCATCGTACCCGCGGACGCTTGGCCGGGGGCCGCCGGCGCTGTACAGTGGCGGCAGGCGCCGGCGGCCGGGCGGAGCGCACCTCACCGGCAGCCCCGGCGACGCGGAGGGCCATGAACGACTGCCAACGCCCACGGGTCCTGGTTCCGGTCGCCGACGGCACCGAGGAGATCGAGGCCGTCTGCATCATCGACGTCCTGCGCCGCGCCGGCGCCGACGTGACCGTGGCCGGCGTCGGTCCGGGCGGGGAGCGCGCGATGTCGCTCGAGTTCCGGGCTTCGCGCGGCGTGCGCCTGGTGGCGGACGCCCATGTGGAGGACGTGGCCGGGGAGACCTGGGAGGCGGTGCTGCTGCCCGGCGGCCTGCCCGGCGCCACGCACCTGCGGGACTGCGCGGCGCTGGCCGCGCTGCTGGTCGCGCAGGACGCCGCCGGGCGACTGGTGGGCGCGATCTGCGCGGCGCCCGTCGTGGTGCTGCAGGAGCGCGGGCTGCTGCGCGGACGCGGGGTCACGTGCTTCCCCGCGTTGCGCGAGCGCCTCGAGCCCGTTTCGCGGAGGGCCGGTCGCGTGGTGCAGGACGGCAACCTGCTGACCAGCCAGGGGCCGGGCACGGCCCTGGAATTCGCGCTGGCGGCCGTGGCCCACTTGTTCGGCCACGGCCGCCGCGCCGAGATCGCCGCCCAGCTGCTGATGCCCTGAGCGCGCGTGCGACCGGGCGCCTGGTTCAGGCGCCAGCTTCAGGCGCCTGGTTCAGGCATCGAGGTGCGCCGCCACCGCGTGCGCCGCGCCGGCCAGTGCGCGAGCCAGCGCCGCCGGGTCGGGCAGACCGGCCTGCGCCAGGTTCGGCCGCCCGCCGCCCTTGCCCCCGACCGAGGCCGCCAGCGACCTGACCAGGTTGCCGGCGTGCAGGCGACCGCCCGCGACCAGATCCCCGGTCGCGGTCACCAGCACCGTGGGCTTGCCTTCCAGCTCCGCGCCCAGCACCACGACGCCGCCCTGGCCCAGCCGGTCGCGCGCGTGGTCGGCCAGCTTGAGGAAGGCATCCTTGTCGGCGGCCGCGACCATCGCGCACACCAGGCGCAGTCCCGCCACCGGCGCCGGCGACGCCAGCGCCTCCTCCAGGCCGGCGCGCGCGGAATCCTGTCGCAGCGCCGCCAGCTCGCGCCGCAGCTGCTTCTGCTCGGCCAGCAGCGCCGCCACCTGCTGGGCGTAGTCGCCGCCGTCCGGACGCAGCAGGCCGCCCAGACGCCGCAGTTCGTCGTGCTCGCGTCGGACCAGGGCCTGCGCCACGTCGCCGGCCACGGCCTCGAGGCGCCGCACGCCGGCCGAGACCGAGCCCTCGCTGACGATGCGGAACGGCCCGACGTCGCCGGTGGCCAGGCAGTGGGTGCCGCCGCAGAGCTCGAGCGAGAACAACGCGCCCGCGTCCGGGGCCGCGCCGGGCACGGTCTGGGCGCCGTCGTGGATCTCGATCACGCGCACGCGCTCGCCGTACTTCTTTT
>VGXH01000278.1 GCA_016873405.1 bacterium | reverse complement strand
CGACGACGAGAGCGTAGCCCACCTACGCCGAGGAGGAGCAACGCGGCCGAGCGTCGGGAGGGCCGCCGAAAGAGCCGCGTATTTCCGACTCAGGACACTAGTTCTTGTCGCGCGGGAACGGACCGTGGGTCGGCACCGCCACCGGCTCGTCCCTGATCTTCTGCAGCAGGACCTCGACCGCCTTCTCCAGCTGCGGGTCGCGGCCGGCGATCTCCTGCTCCGGAAGGTTGTCGAGCTCGATCGTCGGCTCCACGCCGTGGCCCTCGACATCGAACTGGCCCTGCAGGTTGAACAGCCCGAACTCGGGGAAGGTCACGGCGCCGCCGTCCATCAGACCCAGCCCGCGGCTGATGCCGACCAGACCGCCCCACGTGCGCGTGCCGATCACCGGTCCCAGTTCGTAGTGCTTGAAGTAGTAAGGCAGGGCGTCGCCGCCGCTGCCGGCGTAGCCGTTGCTGACCATCGCCAGGTGCCCCGCGAAGGCCGTGCCGGGCGTGCGCCAATCCTGCCCGTAGCGGGGTTTCCACAGGTTGACCAGCTTGCGCCGCAGCACGTCCATCACGAAGTCGGGGATGAACCCGCCGCCGTTGAAGCGCTCGTCGATGATGAGGCCTTCCTTGCGCAGGCTGGGATAGTAGCCCTTGGCGAAGCCGACCTGCCCTTCGACGGCCGTGTTGGGCAGGTGCAGGTAGCCGATGCGGCCGCCCGACAGCTCGTCGACGCGGCGGCGGTTGGCCTGCACCCAGGCCTCGTAGCGCAGGTCCATGTCGTCGGCGATCGGCTCGACCGTCACCTCGCGGCTGCCCTTGCCGTCGGCGGACTTGCCGACCCGGAGGCGGACCTGGCGACCGACCTTGTTCTCGAAGAGGCTGTACGGATTGCTCGGCGCCTTCAGATCGACGCCGTCGACCGCCAGCAGGAACTCGCCCGCCTGCACGTCGATGCCCGGCGCGCGCAGCGGCGTCGGCGTGACGCGGTTCCAGTCCCGCTCGCTGAGTATGCGGTCGAACCGGTAGCGGCCGCTGGCGCCGTCCGCCGCGAACGTGCAGCCCAGCAGGCCCGTGCCCACGCTCGGTTCGTCCGGCAGGTCGCCCGGCGCCACGTAGGTGTGGGAGCAGTTCAGTTCGCCGATCAGCTCGCCCAGCAGCCAGGCGAAGTCGGCCCCGTGAGCCACGTACGGCACCAGCTGGCCGTAGCGGACGTACATGCGGTCCCAGTCCACGCCGTGCAGGCCGGGGTCGTAGAAGAAGTCGCGCTCCTGCCGCCAGGCGTCGCGGAACATCTGGCGCCACTCGGCGCGCGGCTCCACGCGGGCCTGCATCTGCTCCGTGCGCAGGGGCTTCTCGGCCGGCTTCTGCTCCGCCTTGGCGTCGACCAGGCCCCAGGTCTTCCCCTCGCGGTAGAGGATCCGCTTGCCGTCCTGCGACAGCGAGAAGCCGTCCGCCTTCTCGAGCACGGCCTTGTCCTCGCGCTCGGTGAAGTCGTAGATCCGGATCGAGGCGCTGCCCTGACCGTCGCGGCCCTGGTTGGGGGCGAAGGGGCGGCTCAGGTAGAAGAGCTTGCCCTCGGCCGCGGCCAGGCCCAGGTAGTTGCCGGGCGCGATCTCCAGCGGCACCAGGCGGTCAGCCAACCCGGCGACGTCGATCACCAGCGGCTTGGCGGCGGCTTTCTTCGCCGACTTGTCCTTCTTGCCGTCGTCCTTCTTGTCGGCCCCGTCCTTGCCGCCGTCCTCGTCGGCGTCGTCCTTCTCCGCGGCGCCCACCTCGTCGCTCTCGGGCGGGAACGGGTGCGCCACGTCCGCGCGCAGCGGCGCGACGTAGATCCCGTCCATGTTCGTCCACAGCGGGTGCAGGTCGTAGCCACCCAGAGTGGGCGAGAAGTGCCGGCTGGACACGAAGTACAGATAGTCGCCCTTGTCGTCGAAGCAGGGGGCCGCGTCGTCGGTGAAGTCCGACGTCACGCGGTGCGACTTCCCGGTCGCCAGCTCGTAGAGGAAGATCGAGCGGAACCCGTTGGGCTCGCCCTTGGCGTAGGCCAGCCAGCCGCCGCCGCCCGGCGCCCAGCTCCACTCGTTGATCTCGCCGGTGGTCGACTGATCCACCTTCTTCATGGCGCCGCTGCCGGCGTCGACCAGCCACAGGTTCATCGCGGCGTCGCAGACGGCCAGGTGCTTGCCGTCGGGCGACCAGCCCAGGCCGGTCTTGTAGGTCGTGGCGCCGGTGGTCAGCTGGCGGGCCTCCACACGGCCGTCGGCCGGCGCCAGCCAGATCTCGTATTCGCCGCTGCGGTCGCTCAGCCACGCCAGCTGCGCGCCGTCCGGCGACCAGGCCGGCGTCATCTCGCGCACGCCCGGCGTGGCGGTCAGGTTGCGCACGTCGCCCTTCTCGGCGGGGACGGTGAAGATGTCGCCGCGCGCCGCGAACGCCGCGCGCATGGCGTCGGGCGCCACGGCGGCGCCGTTGATCAGGCCGGCCACGTCCTTGATGGCGGGACGCGTCAGCACGTTGTCGCTGTGCAGGGAGACCGTCACCTTCCGCGACTGCCCGCTCGCCAGCTCCAGCACGTACAGCCAGCCGCCGTTCTCGTACACGATCGCGCCGGGGCCCAGGCTGGGGTTGCGGACGTCGTACTCCTCGTGGAAGGTCGCCTGCCGGTGCTGCTTCGTGGCGGTGTCGTAGGCCCAGATCTGCAGGCGCCCGGTGCGGTCGCTGTTGTAGTAGATCGTCGCGCCGTCCCACATCGGGAAGTTGTCGGCGCCCACCCAGTCGGTGATGCGCTCAGAGCGGTTGGCCGCGAAGTCGTAGGTCCAGACGTCCTGGGCCCAGCCGCCCTTGTAGCGCTTCCAGGTGCGGTTCTCGCTGGACTCGCGGTTGAAGGCGATCTGCCTGCCGTCCGGCGAGTAGCTCGACAGACCCGCCGTCGGCAACACCATCTGCTGCGGCAGGCCGCCGCCGACCGGCACCGTGAACAGCTGCAGGTCGCGCCCGGTGTGGCTGGCGCGCTGCGACTGGAAGCGCACCGCCCCGCCGTCGGGCTGCCAGTCGATCACGCGGTCGAACGACGGATGCCAGGTCAGGCGCGCCGGCTCGCCGCCCGCCGAGGGCACCACGTACACGTCGGGATTGCCGTCGTAATTGCCCGTGAAGGCGATCGTCCGGCCATCCGGCGAGAACTTGGGCTGCGTCGCGCGGCCCGGCGCCGCCGTCAGGCGCTGGGCGACACCGCCCTGCGCGGAGACCGACCAGAGGTCTCCGGCGCAGGTGAAGACGATCCGATCCCCGTGGATGTCGGGAAAGCGCAGCAGGCGCGCATCGGCGAAGTCGGGCTCGGCGTCAACCGGGTCGCCTCCCGGCACCGCCGGGACCGCGGCGGCGGCGAGCGGCAGCAGCAGCGCCAGACCGGTCATCAGCGCCGGCAGCAGCGGTCGGCGGGCGGCCGGCCGGCGGCGGGTCGGGATCGGGCAGCGGATCATGGAAACCTCCAGGCTGGTCCCGGAACGGGACGATCGATCACATCGAGGGCCGTAGCGGAGCGTCCGCGGGCCGCGCGGCGAGCAGCGACCGCGGATCGGGTCGCAACCTCCCCAGAACGCAATCAGCGGCCCCGGGGTTGCGCGCCGGGGTCGGTCGGAGACGAGGCCGTCGCCGGCGTCCCCGCCGGCGGGGCCGCAGCGGCAACGGGCGCCGACGGTCGGCGCGGCAGCGGCTGGGGGTCATCGGCCAGCGCGCGCACGAGGCCGGCGGGC
>VGXH01000277.1 GCA_016873405.1 bacterium | reverse complement strand
CTGGTAGTTCTGCTGCAGGAGCTGGTACCAGTTGTTCTGCGCGAACTGGAGTCGCAGAGTGCGCAGGACGGTCGTGTCGTAGAGGTCCTGGGCGATCGCAGCGGTCGCCATGAGGGCGGTCCCGACGGCAGCCAGGAGATGCGGCATGCGCATGGTCTCGCTTCGAGGTCCCGCCACGCCCCGGATCGCCCGGAGCCCGCCCGGCACGATCCACGGTCCTGGCGACGTAGTCCTTGGTCCAGCGCGCATGGGAGGCTGAAGCTGCGTCCCGGACTACCCGGAACCTGGGCTGCCAAGATATCCGTATCCCTCGCGCGCATCCACGGCCGGATCCCCGCCGCCGGACCGAACGCCCCGTGATACGTCACCAGGTGCCGCCGCGGCCGCGGCACCAGCGCGCACAGCCGTTCCTTCAGCACCTGCGCTCCCCCACCGTGCAGGGCACGGAAGGTGCCCGGGCCCGCATGGCCGGCGTTCAGCCAGGCAGCCGGAACCAGCCGACCAGCTGCTCGAGCTCGCCGGCGATCGCCGACAGCCGGTCGGAAGCGCCCTGGATCGAACTGGTCGACTGGCCGCACTTGCCGGTGATGGTCGCCATCGACTCCATGCCCTTGCCGATGTCGCCGAAGGCGCGGTCGAGATCGACAGCAGCCTGCGCGATCTGGCTCAGGCTCTCGCGGTTGTGCTGCGAGGCCACGTGGATGTCGGCGAGCAGCTTGCCCGAGGTGCCGGCGTTGTCGCTCGCCACCTGCACGCTCTTCTCGCCGGCCGCCATGTGCCCGACCGAGGCGCCGATCTCCTGGCGCAGCGTGCCGATGATCGCGTCGATGTTGCGCGTCTCGCCGGCCGTGCTCTCGGCCAGGCGCTTGACCTCGTCGGCGACGACGGCGAAGCCTTTGCCGTGTTCGCCGGCGCGCGCCGCCTCGATGGCGGCGTTCAGCGCCAGGATGTTCGTCTGCTGCGCGATCTTGTGGATCATGCCGGTGACGTTGCCGATCTCCCGCGAACGGCGGTCGAGCCCCTGCACCAGGCCGGCCAGCTGGCGGATGGCAGCCACCAGCCGTTCCATCTCGCCCAGCGTGCCATGCATGGTCTCGGCGCCCTGCCGCGCCATGGCCTCGGACTGCTGCGACTTCTCCTGCGCCGACGACGAACTGGCAGCCATGCGGCCGGTGGTCTGCACCATGCCGGTGACCGAACGCCCGACGCCGGCGGCGATCGCCGACTGCTCGCGCACCGCGGTGTCGAGTTCGCCACACTCGGCGAGCAGCCCGCGCGCGTGCTGGGCGACGTCCTTGGCCGCGCCGACGATCTTGCGGATCATCTGCTCGAGGTCGTGCTTCATCTTCGCCAGGCCGCGCCCGAGCGCCTGGATCTCCGCCGGTCCGGTGACGGCCACGTCGCGGGTCAGGTCGCCGTCGGCGATGGCGTTGGCGACGCCGGTGATGCGCACCACCGAGGTGCCGATGGTCCGCGCCCCGATCAGGCCCATCAGCAACGACAGCACGGTGGTGGCGATGCCGACAGCGATCAGCACCGGCGTGACGTCGGCGACCACGCCGTCGACCGCGGCGGTGTCGGCCTGCTGTGCCGCCGAGGCGGCGGCCAGCAGCTTCTCGTCGTCGGCCAGTTGCGCGGCCACCAGCTGCTCGGCGGCCGCGGTCAACGCCTGCGCCTGCGCCTCGGCGGCGATGCGCCGGTCGATGCGCGAGGCCAGGCCCTGCTCGCCGTCCAGCGAGCCGCCGATCTGCTCGAAGCGCTTGCCGACCGCTGCGACCAGGTCGGCGTCCTTGCCGCCGCGCTGCGCCGACAGCGCCTGCGCGAGCCCGCCGAGCTTGGCCCGCACCGCCGCCAGCCGGGCCTCGAGCTGCTGGCGCTGCGCGACCACCGCCCCGGGCTCGGTCGCCTGCAGCAGCCAGGCGACGTCGGCGGCGATCGCGCGGCCGTCGCCCAGCAAGCGCGAGCTGAGCACCAGGGCGCGCCCCGCCCGCCCGGACGTCGCCACCGAGTCGGCGAGGCCGCCGCCGGCCTTGGCCATGTCCTCGAGCTGCACGTCCATGAACCCTGCGATCGCGTCGGCGACGCCGAACAGCAACTCGCTCGCTTCCTGCGCCAGGGCGCCGCTGCGTGTCTGCGCCGCCGTCGCCTCCGCGCTGCCCGTCGCGCCGGCGAAACCAGCCGACCGCGCCGCCGCCAGGCCGTCCACGGCGGCCACCTTGTCGGTGGCCGCGACCAGGTCGGCGAGGATCTGCTGGCGTTCGGCGTCGTCCTGGGCGCGCGCGAAGAAGTCGTTGCCCTTCATGCGGCCGGCGGCCAGCGTGAACTTGCCGACGGCGGTGTCGAGCTCCTTCTTGTCCTTGGCGTCGATGACCTGCCGGAAGGCAGCGTTGACGTCCTGCACCACGCGACCGAGCTGGTAGAGCGCGCTGACGTTGCCGGCACCGCCGGTCATCACCTTGCTGGCCTGCTCGAGCCGGTTGCTGGCGTCCTGCTGCAGTCCCTGCATCGCATCGTCGAGGCGGCTGAGGTCGGTCTCGATCTCCTGCAGCCGTTGCGTCATCTCGGCGCTGGCGGATCGCGCTGCGGCGGCCACGGCGACGCGTTCCTGCAGGACGGTGAACACGCGCTGCGGCAGCTCGGCGAGCCGTTGCGCGCGATCGCCATCGGTGGCCGCGGCCCCGCCGAGCCGGCGCACGGTGTCGGCGGTCTGCGTCGCGGCGGCCACGGCAGCCTCCAGCCGCTGTCGCAACGCATCCAGTCCGGCGACGGAGCCGGCGCGCAACGCCTGGTGCAGCGTCGCGGTCGCGTCCTTGAGTGCCGCCTGGCCGCGCAGGCTCGCCACCTGCACCGGCGTCGACTGGCGGGTCAGGTGCTGCAGCGTGCCGCGGATCGAACCGATCCCGAGGATGGTGAACGCCGCGGCGCCGCCGGTGAGCAGGAACACCAGCAGGCTGTTGCTCCAGACCATGGTCCGGATCGAGAGGCGTCCCAGCAGTCCCTGCCCCATGTCTGCCCCCTCGCCGCGGTGGATCGGCGTGTAGCCCGTTCGCTACTTCCCTGGCGCCGGCGCGGCCTGGTCCTGCACCGGCACGGTGACGCTGATGGCCCCGCGCAGCTCACCGACCTTGTAGCCCTCCTTGACGCGACCAGCGATGTCGAGCTCGCCCTTCGGATCGCCGTGGCACTTGAGGCACGACTCCTGGATGTAGAGCGGGCGCATCAGTCGCACGCTGGCGCGACCGCCCTTCTTCACCACCTCCATGTACGGCTCGCCCTTCTTCCATTCCGGCGCCTCGAACTTCGCCAGGACGTCCTTCTCGAAGCGGTCGGGGCGGTTGTAGTCGCCGCGCGGCTGCATGGTGGTCTGCTTCAGGCGGATGTTGCTGAGGTTGTAGAACTTGTCGGCCGTGCGGGCGCCGAACACCGCCGGGATGAAGCCCTTGAAGCCCTTGCCCTGCTCGTTGAGCACCGGCTGCGCCTCCTGCACCACTTCGCGCGCGGCCTTGTGGATCTGCAGCAGCGCCTGCCCGACCGGATCGGTGGCGGTCGCCTCGGCGAGCTTGCCGTCCTTGGCCAGCTGCATCAGGTCGATGCCCTTGGTCTTCAACTCGGCCACGATCAGCTGCTCGTAGACGTCGGCGGTGAAGCCCTTGTCGGCCTTGGTGGCGTCGTGGATCAGGTCCTGCTGCTTGGCGATCGTGCCGCGCCCGGCGATCAGGTAGTCGGACACCGCCTGCGCCACCTTAACCTCCGGCAGCGAGGCGGT
>VGXH01000276.1 GCA_016873405.1 bacterium | reverse complement strand
GCCCCGTTCGTGCTCCATGGGTTCGTCCTTCCGGCGCCGACGGTGGCGGTTCGGCGTCCTGTGGGCAGGCAGCATAGCACCCGCTCCGGGACCCGGTCGACCGTCGGATTGGCCGCGCCGGCGATGTTCCGCCGCGCGGGAACCGCCGGCCCGAGCGCGGTTTTGACCGCTGTCGATGCCGGTGTTAGACTGCCGCCGACAGGTTCCCGCCGGACCCTTCCGCAACTGCAAGGTGGATGATGCGCGTCGCCGTCCTGGGCGCCACCGGCCTGGTGGGCCGGACCATGCTGAGACTTCTCGAGGACCGCGCCTGGGTCGAAGGCGAGCCGGTCGCGCTGGCCTCCGCCCGCGGCGCCGGCGCGGTCCTGGATTGGCGCGGGCGCCGGCTCGTCTGCCGGGAGGTGGGGTCGGAGGCCTTCGAAGGCATCGACCTGGCGCTGTTCAGCGCCGGCGGCGCGCCGAGCCGCCGCTGGGCGCCGGTGGCCGCCGCGGCCGGTGCGGTCGTGGTGGACAACTCCTCGGCCTGGCGTCAGGAGGCGGCGATTCCGCTGGTCGTGCCGGAGATCAACGGCGAACTGGTGACCGGCCTGCGCGCCGGCATCGTCGCCAACCCCAACTGCTCGACCATCCAGGTCGCGCTGGCGGTGGCGCCGCTCGAGCGCGCCTGGGGCCTGGCCGAGGTGCACGTGGCCACGTATCAGGCGGTGTCCGGGGCCGGCCAGAAGGGCGTGGACGAACTGCGGCGCCAGGAGCGGGACGAACCGTCGGTCGGCGTCTTCCCGCGCCCCATCGCGCGCAACGTCATCCCGGCCATCGGCGCCGCGCTGCCCGACGGTTCGTACGAGGAGGAGGCCAAGGTCGTGCGCGAGCTGCGCAAGATCCTCGGCCGCGGCGAGGACCTGAAGGTGACCTGCACGGCCGTTCGCGTGCCGGTGCTCAACGGGCACTCGGCGGCCGTGCGCGCGGTGTGCCGGGTCCCGGTCACGCCGCCGGCGGCGCGCGCGGCGATGGCGGACTGGGCCGGCCTGGAGGTGGCCGCCGACGGCGGCGATTACGCGACGCCGCGCGAGGTCGACGGGCGCACCGTCGTGCACGTGGGGCGCCTGCGGCAGGATCCGGGCGAGCCGCGCGGGCTGCTGTGCTGGGTCGTCGCCGACAACCTGCTCAAGGGCGCCGCCTGGAACGCCGTGCAGATCGCCGCGCTGGTGGCCGGGGGCTCGGCGTGATCCCGGGGGCCTCGTTCGGGCCGGCGCCGGCGCGGCGTTTCCCGCTGGCGCGGCTGCACCCGGCCATCCGGCTCGGGCTGCTCGCGCCGACGCTGGCCCTGGCCCTGGGCGGCTCCTGGCCCGTGGTCGCCGCGCTGACCGCCGGGCTGGCGGGCCTGCTGGCCGCGTGCGGCCTGGGCGCCCGCGCGCAGTGGCGGCTGCTGCGTCCGTGGTGGCCCATGGCGCTGCTGGCCCTGTCGGTCCACGCGTTGACGACCACGACGGCGGCCCCGCTCGGCCACCCGTCGTGGGCCGGTCTGGCCGCCGGTGGGCGCGCGCTGCTGCGCCTCGCAGCCTCGCTGGCCGCCCTGGCCGTCTGGCTGCGCAGCGGCAGTCTCGACGACCTGGTGGGCGGCGTCGCCTGGTGGCTGGCGCCGCTGCGCCGCGCCGGCGTGGCGACCGACGATCTGGGCCTGGCCGTGGCCGTGGCCTGCGGCACGGTGCCGCAGGTGCTCGGGGAAGGGCGACGCCTGCGCGCGGTCGACGAGCTGCGGCGGCACGCGCCGGGCGCCGCTCGCGGTCGGTGGCGACCGGGGTGGCTGGACCGGGCGCGCCTGGTCGCGCCGCTCCTGGAAACAGCGGCGCGCCGGGTGGACGCGCTGGAACCCGCGCTGCGGGGGCGGCGGCCGGCCGTCGCCGGGCGCGGGCGGCCGCGCGCCGCTGAATGGGCGCTGCTCGGCGCGGGCTGCGCGGCCGCGGCGGCCGGGATCATCCTGCGGGGAGGCCGCTAGTGGCGCGGGATTTCCGGCAGGACTGCCGCGAAGTCGCCCTGCGGCGCGCGACCGAGCCGGAGGACCATCGCCTGCGCCTGGACCTGGCGTACGTCGGGCGCGACTTCCAGGGCTGGCAGATCCAGTCCGAGGCGCGCACGGTGCAGGGCGAACTGCGCGACCTGATCAGCCGCGTGCTGGACCGGCCCGTGATGCCGGTCGGGGCCGGCCGCACGGACACCGGGGTGCATGCCCGCGGCCAGGTGGCGCACGTGGCGTTGCACTCGGTCGCCGAATGCGACCGGCTCGTCCGCGCGCTGCCGGGCATGGTGCCGGGCGACATCGCGATCACCGGCATCCGCCGCGTGTCGCCGGCGTTCAACGCGCGCCTGTCCGCCACTTCCCGTCGCTACAGCTACCACCTGCTGCTGGGACGGGACATCTTCCGGCCCTGGTGCTGGCAGCTGGGGCGCGACCTGGATCGCGACGCGGTGGACCTGGCCACGGCGCATTTCCTGGGCACGCACGACTTCACGAGCTTCTGCAAAGCCAGCTCGCTGAAGCCGGACGGCAACGCCTGCGAGGTCACGCTCTGCGCGTGGGCCTGGGAGCGGGACAGCGCCGTCTTCCACGTGCAGGCGAACCGCTTCCTCCACCACATGGTGCGCAACCTGGTCGGCCTGCTGGTCGAGATCGGCTGCGGCCGCCACGATCCGCGCGACATCCCGCGCATCCTCGGCGCCCGCCGGCGCACGGCCGCCGGAGGCATGGCGCCGCCGGGGGGCCTGTTCCTGGAGGAAGTGACCTATCCCGCGCAACTGCTGGACCCGGACTGGAACCCGCCGAACTCCGCAGGAGGACCAGAAGCATGAAGTTCTTCATCGACTCGGCCGACCTCGAGGCCATCCGCGAGATCAAGGCCATGGGCATGTGCGACGGCGTGACGACCAACCCCAGCCTGATGGCCAAAGCGGGGCGCACCGACACGGACGCCCTGCTGAAGGAGATCTGCCGCGTCGTGCAGGGACCGGTCAGCGGCGAAGTCATCGCCACCGACGCCGAGGGCATGGTGACCGAGGGCCGGCGCCTGGCGAAGCTCGACGACCACATGGTGGTCAAGGTGCCGACCACGTACGAGGGGCTGAAGGCCACCGCCGCGCTGGCGGCCGAGGGCATCGCCGTCAATTGCACGCTCGTGTTCTCGCCCAGCCAGGCGCTCCTGGCGGCCAAGGCCGGCGCAGCCTACGTCTCCCCGTTCGTCGGCCGCCTGGACGACGTCAGCGAGGACGGGATGCAACTGATCCAGGACCTGGTCGACATCTACGGCAACTACGACTTCGAGACGGAGATCATCGTCGCCTCGGTGCGGCATCCGCTGCACGTCGTCGAGTCGGCGCGGCTGGGCGCCCACATCGCCACGATTCCGCCCGAAGTCGTGCGCCGGCTGGTGGCGCACCCCCTGACGGACAAGGGCCTGGCGGCGTTCCTGGCCGACTGGCGCCGGCTGCAGGGCGGTCACTGAGATGGGCGGTTCGCGCTGGTGGCCGGTGCTGGCCGGCCTTCTGCTGGGCGTGCTGCTGGGGGTCGTGTTGCTCGGGGTCCGGTTCGGCGCGCCCTGGCGCTGGCCGCAGGGCGGCGCGCCGGACACGCTGCGGGCCGGGCGCGACACGGTCCTCATCCGCGAGGTGCCGGTGGAGGTGCCGCCGCGCCAGGATCCCGGCGAGGCGCGGAACACGGCCATCGTGCGCGCCACGCGCGATGTCGCGCCCGCGGTCGTCAGCATCAACGTCGTCCAGCG
>VGXH01000275.1 GCA_016873405.1 bacterium | reverse complement strand
CCCCAGCCGGTCCAGGTTCACCGCCGGCAGCCCCAGCGCCTTGCCCACCTCGCGGATGGCCGAGCGCGGCCGGAAGCGCACCACGTTGGCGACCATCGCCGCGCGCTCGCGCCCGTACTTGTCGTAGACGTGGCGGATGACCTCCTCGCGCCGGTCGTGCTCGATGTCCAGGTCGATGTCCGGCGGCTCGGCCCGCTCGCGCGAGATGAAGCGCTCGAACAGCAGGTCCACCTCGCGCGGGTTCACCGCCGTGATCCTCAGGCAGTAGCAGGTGATCGAGTTGGCCGCCGAGCCGCGCCCCTGGCAGAGGATGCCCTGTTCGCGGCAGAAGCGGACGATCTCGTGCATCGTCAGGAAGTAGCCGTCGTAGTCCAGGTCGTGGATCAGCGCCAGTTCGGCCTCCAGGCGCGCCGCCATGTCCGGCGGCACCGGCGTGCCGAAGCGCTCGCGGGCGCCCTGCCGGGCCAGGTGCTCCAGCCAGCCGGCGGTGGTCATGCCGAAGGGCAGGCGCTCGGACGGGTAGCGATAGCGCAGATCGCCCAGGCTGAACGCGCAGCGCGCGGCCACCTCGCGCGTGCGGGCGACCGCGGCGGGATCATCACGGAACAGGCGCGCGAACACCGGCGCCGGCAGCAGCGCGTGCCGGTCGTTGGGGCGCAGGCGCAGGCCCGCCTGCTGCACGGTGGTGCCTTCGCGCAGGCAGGTCAGCACGTCCTGCAGCGGGCGCTTGGCGCGGGCGTGGTAGAGCACTTCGGTGGCGGCGACGACGGGCACGGCGAGGCGCGCGGCGCGGTTTCTGACGGCGGTCTCGCGATGCCGGTCGCTTGCCGCGAGGTGGCGCACGGCCACGGCGTAGAGGCGGTCGCCGAACGCCTCGCGCAGCGCGGCCAGGTCGCGCAGTGATGCCGCGCCGCCGGCGCCCCACAGGGCGAGCAGGCCGCCGGCGTGTTCGAGCACGTCGGCCAGGTCCAGGTCGCAGCGGCCCTTGGGCGCGCGCAGGCGGCCGCGGGTCAGCAGGCGGCAGAGGTTGGCGTAGCCGGGGCGGTCGGTGGCCAGCAGCAGGAGGGTCGTCGGGGGGGCGGGCCGGTTATCACGACGGAGGTCGGTGCGCACACCTTTGTTTTCCGAGATCGTTGATACGTCAACCAATCGGGTGTCGCGGGGAGGCGCCGCAGACGCGTCTGGCGGGCCGGAGATGGTTGACATATCAACGACCCCGCGGCGGGACGCTGTCGACAGCGAGTCCCGACCGGCGTTACCGCCGCCCCCCCGGCGGCCGGCCGTGCCGGAACCCACCGAGACCTGGCACCCCACCACCAGCGCCACCCCCGCCGCGCGCGCGGCCTCGTGCGCGGCCGGCGCGCCGTAGACGCCTTCGCGGTCGGTCAGGGCCAGCGCGGGCAGGCCCGCCGCGGCGGCGCGGGCGACCAGGTCGTCCGGGGCCGAGGCGCCCTCGAGGAAGGAGTAGTACGACTTGCACCACAGCGGCGCGTAGGGGGGAGTGTCGCTCTTCATGATGTCACTCGACGAATCCGTGCAGGTACCAGCGTTGCTCGGCCGGGGCGTGGAAGAGCCACAGCACGCGGCCGCCCCCGGCCTCGAGGTAGTGGTAGGCGCGGCGCACCTCGCCGGACCACCAGCCGCCGGCGACCAGGAACGGCCCGTGGGCGCGCAGCGCGGCCTCGCCCTGTTGCGGCACGCCCGGGGTGCCGGCCGCGCGCAGCAGTTGGCGCGGGTCGGTGCGGATCAACTCGGGTCCGCCGCCCAGCAGCGGGCGCGGGCGCGGCAGCACGCGGCGCACCAGTTGGGCGCGGGGGACGGGAAGGGGAGATGCGGACGAGGCGGCTGCGCCGACGGCCGCGCCCGCGCCGGCACCCGGCGCCCCCGCCGCGCCGGCGGCCGGCGCCGACGCCCCCGCCTCGCGCCACTCGTACGCCTGCTCCGGCAGGTGCCCCGGCCGCAGCGCGGCGCGCGCCACGGCGCGGTCGCCCAGCTCGGCGCGCAGGCGCGCGATCGCGCGCGCGGCGGCCTCGGGGTCGCGGCGCGGGCGGCGGCGGAACAGTTCCAGCGCGGCCGGCGGGGCGGGCGCGGGCTCCAGCTCGACGGCGGCCTCCTCGACGCCCGCGGCCAGGTCCAGCGATTCCAGGCGCAGGCGCACGAGCTCGGTCAGGAGCACGACGTCGAGCGTGGGAGCGGCCGGGCGCAACTCGTGTGTCAGGCGCGTGCGCGCGCGATCGCCCAGGCGCAACTCCAGGCGGAGCGAGGCGGCCGCGCGCGTTTCGTCGGCCAAGCGAGCCAGGAGCGGGTGCAGCAGCCGCTTCAGCACGAAGAGCAGGCGCCAGGCGTCGGCCTCGGGCTCGTCGAACAGCTCGACCGCGCGCACCGGCTCGGGCGGCAGCGTCGGCTGCAGCGGCGCGAACGCCAGCCCGCGCGCCGCCTGCACCAGCGCCAGCGTGGCGGCGCCGAAGCGCGCGCCGAGTCCCGACGCGGGCAGGCGCAGCAGGTCGTCGATGGTCATCAGGCCCAGGCGCGCCAGGTCGTCGCGCACGGCGGGCTCCAGGTCCAGGCGTGACAGCGGCACGCGGCGGCAGGCGGCCAGCTCGTCCGCGGGCGCGCCCAGCACCAGCACCTCGCGATGCGCGCGGCTGAGGCAGCAGGCGCCGAAGCGCGTGTACCCGACCGTCACGCCGGCCACCAGCTGCGCGCGCCGCAGCGAGCGCCACAGCCGCCCGGCCCACTGCCCAGGCGCGCCGCTGACGCGCTCGAGCCCGCCGGCATCGAGCCAGAACACACCTGGGTCACCGGCGGCCGGCTCGACGCGCGGGCTGTAGCGCAGCAGGTGACGGTGCAGCGCGGCGACGGCGGCGTCGCGCTCGTCGCCCAGCACGGTGGTCGCGCGCAGGCGGTGGTCGACCGACAGCGCGGCCGCGTAGCGCATCCCCGGCAGGATGCCCGCGCGCAGCGCCGCCTCGTTGACCCAGAGCAGCGCAGCCAGCGGATTGTCCTGCTCGAGCACGGCGGCCGGCTCGCCGCGCCACTGCGGCCGGCGGCGCAGCACCAACTGCAGCGGGAACGCGGGCAGCGCCACGCAGGCGATGCGGTCGGTGCCCGCGATCGCCGGCGCCGGCGTCAGCACAGCCCGGCCGGCCCGAGCCGCACCTCCTGCCACGCCCAGCCCGGGCCGCGGCGTTTGTCCTTGAGGGTGTCGATGCCGCAGAGGAAGCGGCGCCCGTCGCGCGAGCGGCGGCGCGCCGACTGCCCGCGCAGCGAGACGAGCGAGCCGAGCGATGCCTCGTCCGGCCGCTTCTGCGTCAGGCAGACCACGGCGGCATCGTGCTTGAGGGCCAGCTGCACCAGGCGCCCCTGCAGGGGCGTGGGCATGGCGGCGCCCGTCCCCAGATCGAGCACCACCAGCCCGAACGCCCCCGAGCGCAGGAGCACGTCGGCGGCGCGGCCGGCCGTCGCCGCATCGCCCGTCTGCACGACGACCAGCGCCGCGAGGTCCACGCCGCAGGCCGCCGCGTCGGGCGGGAAGAAGGTGGCGCGCGTGGCGGTGACCCAGGCCGCGGTCTCGCCTTCGCGCTGCGCATCGAACACCAGGCCCAGGCCCGCCGACAGCAGCGCGCCGTCCTGCCCGGCGCCCAGCTCGCACAATCGTCCCGCCAGTTCGGCGCGCGACCACGCGGGTTGGCCGGCGGGCGCGGGCTCGAGCGTCTCGCCCAGGCGGCGCAGGGCGGGATGGTGCAGGAGCGGCTGAGGCAGGGTGTCGAGGGCCAGATTACCGTGGGG
>VGXH01000274.1 GCA_016873405.1 bacterium | reverse complement strand
GGCGCCCGAACCCCACCACCGCCCTCGCCGAGAAGATCCCGCCCCCGCGCAGGGTCCGCCCCGCGAGCTGCGCATCGAGAAGCTCGTGACCGGCGGCGATGGTCTGGCGCGCGATGCCGACGGCGCCTGCTTCGTGCCCCGTACCGCCCCGGGCGACCTGGTGAGCGCGGCGATCGTCGAGCAGCGCCGCGGCTATCGCCGGGCCGAGGCGCTGGAGATCCTCGAACCCGGCCCGGACCGCTGCCCGCCGCCCTGCCCCCACTTCGCCGAGTGCGGCGGCTGTGACCTGCAGCATCTGGCGACCGTCGCCCAGCGTGAGGCCAAGACGGGCATCGTGCGCGAGTGCTTCCAGAGGCAGGGTCGCCTCGACGTGGAGCCGTTCCTGGGCGAGCTCGTCGCCGGCGCCACCCTGCAGTGGCGCTCCAGCCTGCGCCTGCGCGCGCATCCGACCGGGTTCTACGGGCTGCATCGCCGCGGCTCGCACGAGGTGGTGCGGATCGAGGCGTGCCCCGTCATGGCGGCGCCGTTCGCCGAGGTGATCCTGCCCTGGCTGCGCTTCCTGCCGCCGGTCGAGCAGGTGGTGCTGCGCCTGGACGGCCGCGGCGGCTGGCTGGTCTCGCTGTTCGGCGTGCCGGGCCGGCTGAAGATCCTCCGGAAGATGGCGGCCGGGTTCGACGCCGGCGAGGCGCCGCCGGGCCTGCAGGGCCTGCTGTTCAACAACCGGCCGGTGTGGGGCCGGGACTACCTGGTGCACAAGGTGGCGGGGCGCTCCTACCGCGCGGGCGCCGGGGTCTTCTTCCAGGGCAACCACGAGATCGCCGCCGCCGCGGTGGCCATCGTCCGCGGCTGGCTGGAAGAGGCGGCGCCCCCGCCGGCTCGCCTGCCGCGCCTGCTGGACCTGTACGGGGGCGTCGGCCTGTTCACCCTGGCGCTGGGCGATCGCTTCGAGCGCCTGGAGCTGGTCGAGCTGGACGCGGGCGCCTGCCGCGACGCGGAGAACAACATCGCCCGCGACGAGGCGACGAGCGGCCGCGCCGTCGTGCATCAGGGCGCGGTCGACGCGCTGCTGCAGCCGGGCGGTCCGCTGGGCGACGAATCGCGGCCCGGGGATATCTGTGTCGCGGACCCGCCGCGCGCGGGCCTGGGCAAGGATGTGTGCGCAGGCCTGCTGCGGCGTCGCCCCGCGCACATCTTCTACATGAGCTGCGATCCCGCCACGCAGGCGCGCGACGCCGCCGCGCTGGTCGGGGGCGGGTACCGGCCGCGCAGCCTGCGCGTGCTGGACATGTTTCCGCAGAGCGCGCACATCGAGTCGCTGCTGTGGCTCGAGGATGCCGGCCCCGACGGCGGCGGCGCCTGAGCCGTGGACGCCGCCGCCACCTCCTGCCTGGCCAACGTGATCGTGGTGCTGAGCCGGCCGACCGAGCCGATGAACATCGGCGCCGCCTGCCGCGCCATGAAGACGATGGGCCTGCGGCACCTGCGCCTCATCTCGCCCTCGAATCCCAGGGGCCGCAGCGCGCGCGCCCTGGCGCACGGGGCCGAGGACATCCTCGACCAGGCGCTGATCGTCGACGACCTCATGTCGGCCGTGGACGACGTGCTGGTGGTAACCGGGACCACCGCGCGCGAGCGGCAGTTGCGCAAGCGCGCGCTGCTCGGGCCGGCCGAGCTGGCCGACCGCATCGCGGCGCATTCGCGCGAGGGTCGCGTGGCCGTCATGTTCGGGACCGAGCGCACCGGCCTGACCAACGACGAGATCGACATCTGCCGCCACCTGTCCACGGTGGACACGGCGCCCGAGCAGCCGTCGCTGAACCTGGCGCAGGCGGTGATGCTCTACGGCTGGGAGATCCGGCAGGCGATGCAGCGCGCCGGGGCGCCCGACGCTCTGGGCGCGCGGGGTCGCGGCCTGGCCCCGCGCGGCCACGGCCCGGGCGCGCGGCCGAACCACCCGCACCGCGGCACGCGGTTGCCGACCCAGCGCGAGCTGGACCACATGTACGCCCACCTGGCCCACGCGATGGCCGCCATCGGCTACACGCCCCGCGAGCGGCTCAAGTTCCTGACCTACCTGCGGCACCTTCACATGCGCGCGGGCATCGTGAACTGGGAGACGCACATCTACCACATCCTGGCGCGCAAGATCACCGGCGCGCTGCGCGTGCCGCGCTTTACCGGGTTGCCGGGCGAGACGGAACTGACGGACGCGGAGCTCGAGGGCCTGGCGCGCGAACTGGTGGACGATGCGGCCGACAGCCCGGGCGGGAATGGGGAACGGTGACCGGGGCCGTCGCGGCCCGTGGCCGCCGTCGCCTCTCGAAGGGTCCCGGCAGACCGGGACCTATTCCTGGGCGATGCGCGTGATGCCCTCGCTGAGCGCCGCGAACTCCTGCACGAAGGCCGGGCGCCAGGCCAGGGCCATCATCAGGTCGTTCGCCTTGCCGGCCAGCTCGATCTCCTTGCAGACCATGGTCAAGCGCGGCGCGCCGTAGGTGGCGCAAGCGCCCTTGAGGCTGTGCGCGTCCTTCACCAGGTCGCCGACCGCCCCGCTGTCCATCGCCTCGAGGATGGCCGAGTACAGGGGCGGTGCCTGCGACAGGAACAGGTCGCGCAGCTCCGCGAGGATCTCGCGGTCGCCGCCGAACTCCGCCAGCAGGCGTGATTCGTCGATGACGGGCACTTCGGGTCCGGGCAGGGCGATGTCCTTGATCACGTCGAAGCCTCCGCTGCGGGTTGAACGTGGCCCGGACGTGATCGGCAGGCGGAGCGTCGTCTTGAGCGCCGTTGTCCGGCCGGCGGGGTCCGGGCTACAGTGCCGGCCCACCCCTGCCGATAACCACCCGGTCCAGGGGTCCCGTTGCCGCCGGGCGCGGCTGCGTCGTCCCCCCGCGGGCGTTTCAACCGGGAGTTGAAATCATGAAGTCGATGATCACACTGGTCACGGGCCTGGCGCTGCTGGTCCCGACCGTCGCCGCGGCCGTGGGCCCGGTGGACCTGAGCGCCGAGGTGGGCTGGTTCGGGCGCTATCTCTGGCGGGGCATGACGCTGCAGGATACCCCCGTCGTGCAACCGGAGCTGTCCGCGTCCCTCGGCGGGTTCGGGCTGAGCGTGTGGGGCAACGTCGATGCCGACGGCGCCGACGGCGCGAGCGGGTTCAACGAGTACGACTTCACCGTCAGCTACGGCGTCGGCCTGCCGGTGGCCTCGCTGGACATCGGGCTCGTCTACTACACGCTGCCGGACGCCAGCGAGCAGAACACGGCCGAGGCCTACGCCAGCGCCAGCGCCGGCGTGCTCCTGTCGCCCAGCCTGACCGTCTACCGCGACGTCGACCAGATCGATGGCTGGTACTGGGAGGCGGGTCTGAGCCACGGCCTGCCGTTGTCGCCGGGGGCGAACGTCGAGATGACCGCCCGCCTGGGCGCGGGCTCGGACCGCTACCTCGAGGGCTACTTCCCGACCGCCGTCAGCAAGGCGCTCGAGACCGGCGACGCGGCCAGTTCGCTGACCGACGCGGCGTTCACGGTGGCCGTCCCCTGGCAGGCGACCCCACTGGCCACGATCACTCCCAGCGTCACCTGGAGCACGCTGCTGGAGGACGCCAGCGCGAGCGTCGAGGACGAGGGCGGCGACAGCGACACCCTGGTCTGGGGCCTGAGCGCGGCGATCAGCTTCTAGCCCGGACTACTCACGAAGGTCCGGCTGCGGCTGGTCAATTGCCCTTCTGCGAAGGCGAAATCCGGTCTCCGCGAGGTCAACGTACCGCATCGGGTACGCCTCCCTCGCGGAGACCGGATT
>VGXH01000273.1 GCA_016873405.1 bacterium | reverse complement strand
CGGGCACCTCGACCTGCTCGGCGGGCTGTTCGCCACCCACTGCGGCGCGCGTCTGGCCTGGCGCGCCATCCTCGAACCCGTGGAGGCCCCAAGAAGATGAGCGCGCGAATCGCCCGCCGCCTGCGCGTGGCGCGAGGTGCGGCCCTGATCCTGCCCGCGCTCCTGTCCCTTCCGGCCGCCGGCCGCGCCGCGGGCGGTCAGGCCGCCGAGACGTCCGCGGCGGCGCTCCGCGCGCGCGTGGAGACGCTCTGTGCGCCGGCGCTGGCCGGACGCGCCGCCGGTTCGGTCGGCGGCGCCGCGGCCGCCGACACGCTGGCCGGCTGGTATGCCGACGCGGGCCTCGTGCCCGCCTTCGCCGGCGGCTGGCGCCAGCGCTTCCCCCTGCGCGGCGAGGGCTGGACGGGCGATGCGCTGGCCGGGCGCGAGGGGACCAGCATCGGCGCGCTCCTGCCCGGCGCCGGCAGCCTGGCCGGCCGCTGGTTGGTCGTCGGCGCCCACCTCGACCATCTCGGCCCGGTGGATCCGGCCCGCGCGGGGGACGGGCCCCCGCCGCCCGGCGCCTATTACCCCGGCGCGAACGACAACGCTTCCGGCGTCGCGGTCGCGCACGAACTGGCGCGCCGCCTGAGGGGCGACGCCGCCCAGGCGGGCGGGGATCGTCGCGGCGTGATCTTTCTCCACGCCGACGCCGAGGAGGTGGGGCTGCAGGGCGCGGCCTGGTTCGTCGACCACGCTCCGGTGCCGCTGGACAGCATCGACGTCATGATCAACCTCGACACGGTGGGCAGGCTCGCCGACGGCCGGCTCATCGTCAGCGGGAGGGGGACCGCCGCGCCGCTGGCCGCCGCCGTGGCGGCGGCGGCCGCGGCTGCCGGCCTGGAGGTCAATCCCGCGCGCGGCGGCTGGTCCGGCAGCGACCACATGGTCTTCAACACGCGCGAGATCCCGGTCCTCTTCCTCTTCGGCGGGCCGTACCCGGAATACAACCGCCCGCGGGACGAGCCGGGAATGCTCGACTACGCCGCGCTGGCGCGGGTCCTCGATTTCGCGCGCGAGCTCGTCGACGGCCTGCGCGGGGTCCGGGATCCGTTCGCCTGGGTGATGGTCGAGGGCGCCTTGCGCGAGGACGGCGGCGGGGCCGGGGAGGGGAACCGGCAGACGTGGCTGGGCACCATGCCCGACTTCACCGAGGGGCAGACGGGCTACCGCATCGCCAGCGTGTTCGCGGGCAGCCCCGCCGCGGCCGCCGGGCTGGAGAAGGGTGACGTCATGGTGAGCTTCGGCGACCACCCGGTGACCGACCTCGGGACCTTCACCGCGGCCCTGCGCGCCCACTCGCCCGGGGATCTCGTCGAGATCGGCATCGTGCGCGAGGGCCGCGCGCTGAAGTTCACCGTCGCCCTGGGCGACCGGGCGCAGCGTCGCTGACCCCCGCCCGGGCGGCGGCGCCCGCGATCATGCGTCCTCGTGGTGCGCCTCGACGGGATACATGGCGTCGATCGCCGTCTTGTACGCGCGCCCGATCTCGTTGCGCTTGATCTTCAGCGTCGGCGTCAGTTCGCCGTCCGCCAGCGTGAACTCCCGCGTCAGCAGCGTGAAGCGCTTGATCTGGCTGAAGCCCGGCTGGTGCTCGTTGAAGCCGTCGACGATCCGCTGGTACAGCCGCTGCACGCGCGGGTGCGCCACCAGCTCGGCCGGCGCGGCGACGCCCAGTTCGCGCGCGGCGGCGTAGCGCTGCAGGTTCACGAAGTCCGGCGCGATCAGCGCCGACAGGTACGGCCGCCGGTCGCCGATGACCACCGCCTGGGCGATGTACTTGTCCGCCGCCAGGCTGCCTTCCAGCGGCTGCGGGGCGATGTTCTTGCCGCCCGCCGTGACGATCAGCTCCTTCTTCCGGTCGGTGATGTACACGTAGCCGTCGGCGTCGATGCGGCCGATGTCGCCGGTGGACAGCCAGCCGTCGCTGTCCAGCACCTGCGCCGTGGCGGCCTCGTTCCGGTAGTAGCCCTTCATCACCTGCGGTCCGCGGCAGAGGATCTCGCCGTCGTCGGCGATCCTGATCTCTGTTTCGGGAATCGGCTTGCCCACGCTGCCGAAGCGGATCGCGCCGATGACGTTGGCCGACAGCACGGGCGACGTCTCGGTCAGCCCGTAGCCCTCGAGGATCGTGGCCCCGGCCCCGTGGAAGAACTTGATCACGCGGGCATTGAGCGGCGCGCCGCCCGAGACCATGAGCCGGACGCGTCCGCCCAGCCGCGCGCGCAGCTTGCGGTACACCAGGCGGTCGGCGACCGCGTGCGCCAGCTTCAGGCCCGGGCCGGCGGGCGGCCCGTCCACGTCGGCCTCGGCCTTGCGGATCGCCACGCGCCGCGCCCAGAAGAAGATCTGACGCTTCGGGAAGCCGGCCGCGGTCGCGGCGGTGGCGGCGCCGCCGTGGATCTTCTCGTAGAGGCGCGGCACGCTGATCATGACGGACGGGCGCGCCAGCGCCAGGTCGTCGGCGATGGTGTCGAAGCGGCGCGCATAGTAGATCCCGACGCCGAAGTGGAGCATCGAATAGTACCCGGCCATGCGCTCGAGCACATGGCTGAGCGGCAGGAAGCTCAGACAGGTGTCCTCCGGCCGGAAGCCGACGACCTTCGCCACGTTCAGGATGTTCGAGACGAAATTCCGGTGGGTCAGGACGACGCCCTTCGGGTCCCCCGTCGTGCCCGAGGTGTAGATGATGCTGCAAGCCGCGTCGGGATCACCGCCCGTCCAGTAGGCAGGATCCTCGGCAGGGCCGGTGGCGGCGGCGCGCCCGGAGTCCTCGACGCGCGGCACCGTCAGCGCGCCGGGCAGGTCGACCGCGTCGAACGCGATGGCGTGGCGGATCGTCGGCAGGTTGCCGCGGATCGCCGCGAACTTGGCGGCCTGCTCCGGCGTCGACAGGAAGATCGCGACCGGCTCGCAGTCGGCCAGGATGTATTCGATCGCCGGCGGCAGCAGCGTCGGGTAGATGGGGACGGTCACCGCCCCGCAGGCCAGGGCCGCCAGATCCGCCAGCGCCCATTCGTGCCGGTTCTCGCTGAGGATCGCGACCCGGTCGCCGGGGCCCACGCCCAGCGCCCGCAGCCCGAGGCTCAGGTTCCGCACCCGTTCGAGGACCTGCGCGCTCGAGAGGGGGACGTAGGGGCCGTCACCGGCGCGATAGGCGAGGCAGTCGGGGCGCGGCCGCTCCGTGGCTGCCGCCCACAGCAGGGCGGGGATGGTGCCGACCGACATGCATTCCTCCAACTCGGTTGGGGGCGGAGCGATGCGCGTCGGCGGGCCGTGTTTGCGCCGACGACGGCGGGATGGCAATATCCTCTCGTTCCGCCGGGACCTTGTCAATGGCCTGCTCGCCGCAGCGCCGGAAGGCCGAACCGTGCCCGACTCCCCGCTCGGCGCGCCCGGCGCGCCGCCTCCCGCCGGCCTTCACCGCGCGCTCCTCGACTGGTTCGCGGCGCACCGCCGCGACCTGCCCTGGCGGCGGCAGCGCTCGCTCTACGGGACCTGGATCAGCGAGATCATGCTCCAGCAGACCACCGTGGCGGCGGTCGTCCCCTACTGGGAGCGCTTCCTGGCCCGCTATCCGGATGTCGGCGCGTTGGCCGGAGCCGCCGACGACGACGTGCTGGCGCTGTGGTCCGGCCTGGGCTACTACCGGCGCGCGCGGCACCTGCTGGCCGCGGCCCGACTGGTCGTCGGCGACCTCGGCGGCGAGCTGCCGCGCGATGCCGCCGGGTGGCGCAGCCTGCCGGGGGTCGGGCCCTATGCTGCGGGC
>VGXH01000272.1 GCA_016873405.1 bacterium | reverse complement strand
ACGACATGCACTACAAGGTCCCGAGCGACGGGACGCTGAAGCCGGTCTTCCTGGCGCCCGAGCGCATGCCGCCGGCGCGCCGGCTCGCCGCCGATGCCGATCCGTTGGCTGCCGTGGCGGCGGACCTGGCCAGGAGCCTGGCCGAGATGCGGCGTCTGGGCAGCGGGTCCAACCCGTGGCTGGCCTGGCCCTACGGGTTCGCGACGCCGGCGCTCGACAGCTTGGCCGTCGACCTGGGCTTCCGCGGCACGACCAGTCTCGAGCCCCGGCGATTCGGCGCCGCGGACCACGATCTGCGGGTGGGCCGCTTCACGCTGACCGCCCATACGACGCTGGCGCAGGTTCGCTCCTACACCGATCCGCGGCCCTGACCGGAAGCCCGGCGCGGCGCGCGGCGCGACGCCGGTCAGAAATCGAAGTACATGGTGTATTCGTACGGGTGCGGCCGCTTGTTCATCGCGGCGATCTCATCCCGCTTGATCGTCAGCCACCTCGCGATCAGCGCCTCGTCGAACACGCCCCCCCGCAGCAGGAAAGCGTGGTCCCTCTCCAGCGCGTCCAACGCGTCGGCCAGCGACCGCGGCAGGAAATCGGCCGCGCGCCGCTCCCCGCCGGACGTCGCCTCCGGCGCGAAGCCGAGCGCCACCGGGTCGAGGCCCTTCTCGATGCCATCGAGCCCGGCCATCAGGATCGCCGCGCAGCACAGGTACGGATTGGCTGTCAGGTCGGGCGGCCGGTACTCGACGCGCCGCAGCGAAGCATCCTTCACGTAGCTGGGGATGCGGATCGCCGCCCCGCGGTTGCTCTTGCCGAACGTCCGCACCGTGGGCGCCTCGAAGCCCGGCACCAGGCGCTTGTAGCTGTTCGTGCTCGGGTTGGTCAGTGCACAGAGCGCGTCGGAGTGGGTCAGGATGCCGCCGACGTAGCTGAGCGCGGTCTTCGACAGCTGCGCGTAGCCGTCGGGATCGTGGAAGACGTTGCGGCCGTCCTTCGTCAGGAACTGGTGCAGGTGCCAGCCGCTGCCGGCGTTGTCGAGCAGCGGCTTCGGCATGAAGGTGACCTTCAGCCCATGGCGCTCGGCCTGATTGAACAGGATGTACTTCGAGAGCACCGCGTGGTCGCCGGTCGTCGCCAGGTCCGCGAACCAGCCCTCGATCTCCTGCTGGCCCTGCGCGCCGACCTCGTGGTGGTGGTAGCGCACGGGGATGCCGAAGTCGGCCATGCAGGCGCAGACCTCGTCGCGGAAGTCGTCGTAGCGGTCGTGCGGGTTGCAGGCGTGGTAGGCGTTCTGGTAGAACTCCTCGCCGCTGTGCAGGCGGAACGCGGCGTCGTTCGTGCCGGAGGCGTGCGCTGCCTCGGCGAAGATGTGGAATTCGTACTCAGGGCCCCAGTGCGAACGATCGGCGATGCCCGAGTCCCGCAGGGCCTTCTCGGCGCGGCGCGCCAGGTGTCGTCCGTCCTGGCTGAACGGCGTGCGCGCTTCGTCGGTCAGGTGAGCCTGCGCGAACATCGTCATCGTCGGCCGCTTCCGGAACGGGTCGACGCAGGCGGTGTCCAGGTCGGGGATCATGACCATGTCGCTGGCCTCGACCTTCAGGAACCCGTAGCTCGAGCCGTCGAAGCCGATGCCCTCGCTGCAGACGTCCTCGCTGAAGCGCGACAGCGGAAGCGAGAGATGGTGCAGGCGGCCGGCCAGATCCAGCATCTTCAGGTCGATGAACTCGATGCCGCGCGCTTCGGCGTCGCTGCGCACGTCGAGGAAGGTCCTCGGGGTCATGTGCGGCCTCTCTTGAACGGGATGGATCCGACTCCACGGCGCGCCCAAGGCGGCGCCGGGCGCGGCCCAGGACCGCGCTGGCTCCCGAAATATGGGGGGCGGTCGCCGCAAATCCAGTCCAGTGCGCGAATCGGCCGGATCAGCGTTCCCTCAGCCCGGGCTCAGCAGGTGGGCCAGCGCGGGTTCCAATTCCGCCTGCTCGAAGCGGAATCCCGCCGCCCGCAGCGCGCTGGGCACCACGCGCTGGCTGGCCAGCACGATCTCAGCCTTGCGGCCCAGAAGGGCCTTGACGGCAAACGCCGGAACCGGCAGCCGGGCCGGCTTGCCCAGAACCCGGGCCAGCGCGGCCACGAACTGGGCCTGGGTCGGCGGGTCCGGGACCACGGCGTTGACCGGGCCGGACAGCGCGGGCTGCTCGAGCACGAAGACGATGGCGCGGATCAGGTCGTCGGCGTGGATCCACGGCACGAACTGCCGGCCGCCGCCCAGCCTGCCGCCGACGCCCGCCCCCACGACCGCGGCCAGGCGCGGCAGCATGCCCCCGGCCGGATCCAGCACGGCGCCCATCCGCACCAGCACGACGCGCACGCGCTCGCACTCGGCCTCGCGCGCGGCGTTCTCCCATTCGACGGCCAGGCGGGCGAGGAAGCCCTCGCCCGGCCCCGCGTTCTCGCCGAGGGCGCGGTCGCCCTGGTCGCCGTAGTAGCCGGTCGCTGAGGCGCTGACCAGGGTGAGCGGATGGTCGGCGCCGGCGATGGCAGCCACCAGGTTGCGCGTGCCCGCCAGTCGTGAGCGGCGGATGCGCCGGATCTTGCCCCGCGTCCACAGGCCCTCGCCCACCGACTCGCCGGCCAGGTTGACGACCGCCTCCGCCTCGCGGACCCTCTCCTGCCAGGCGCCGCCGAGGGCGGGATCGCCCTCACAGGCCCGCACGCCCGCCGGCAGCCGCGCCGTGGCCGCCGCCGCGTCGCGCGTCAGGCAGGTCACCTCGTCACCCCGCTCGGCCAGCGCGCGCACCAGTCGCCGTCCGACCAGGCCCGTTCCCCCCGTCACGAAGATGCGCATGCCTGCCCACCTCCCGGGGGCGACGACCGCCGCGCGGCGATCGGCCCCGCACGATACGGCTTCCCCTCCGGGGTGTCCACCCGGCGGTTGCCGCGCGCGTCCTGGGCGGCGATAATGGCAGCCGCCGCCAACCTGCAGGAGTGAACGATGCAGTACGAGAACTTCGATTGCGAGGTGGCCGACGGTTGCGCGACCGTCCGCCTGACCGGGCCCGGTGCGCCGGACCTCGGGGCCCTGTGCGACGAGTTCGTGGACCTGCTCCTGCGCCTGCAGGAAGACCGGGCCGCGCGCGTGATCCTGCTGACGGACGGCGACCACGCCTTCGACCTGCACCGCGACGTCGAAGGCCTGGCCAACGCCCGGCGGCACGGACACGGCTTCGAGCAGTTGGCCGCCGACGACGAGATCGCGCGCAAGATCGTGACCATGGTCTCGGAATGCCCAAAACCCGTGGTCGCGGCGACCCGCGGCGAGATCCGCAGCGTCGGCCTGGGGCTGTTCCTGGCCGCCGACATCCGTTTCGCCGGCGAGTCCGCGACGTTTACGGCGCCCGACATGGGCAGCGGCCTGATCGGTGGCTGGGGACTGCATCTGACGCTGCCGAGGCTGCTCGGACCCGGCCGTGCCCTGGACTTCCTCTGGTCGCACCGAACGCTCACGGCCGCCGAAGCCGAGCGCATCGGGCTGGTCGATCGCCTGCTGCCGGAGGACCAGTGGGAACAGGATCTGTTCACCCTGACGCGGCGGCTGAGCCAGATCCCGCAGCCGGCCGTGCAGCTGACGAAGCTGGCCGTGCAGCAGGCGCCTGCCCTGGATCTCACCTCGATGCTGGCCATGGAATGGGAATCGCAGCAGCAGTGCTGGGAGTCGGACGAGACCTCCGAGGGCCTCAGCGCGCTGTCCGAAGGCCGCGAGCCGTGGCTGGAGGCGGCCGTTTCGCCGGACGAGGAGTAGCTGCTGCCGCAGCCTCCGCGATCCCTGCACCCCC
>VGXH01000271.1 GCA_016873405.1 bacterium | reverse complement strand
TTTGGTGCCGCTCGTGGAGAAGGTGGCCTACCGCCACAGCCTGAAGGAGATCGCGACCGACATCGCCGAGCAGGTCTGCATCACGCGCGACAACGTGCAGGTGGGCGTCGACGGCATCCTCTACCTGAAGGTGCTGGATCCGCAACGCGCCTCCTACGGCATCGCCGACTACGTGTTCGCCATCGCGCAGCTGGCGCAGACCACGCTCCGCAGCGAGATCGGCAAGATCGATCTGGACCGCACCTTCGAGGAGCGCGCGGCGATCAACCAGCAGGTGGTGCAGGAACTGGACAAGGCCTCCGAGCCGTGGGGCGTCAAGGTCCTGCGCTACGAGATCAAGAACATCAACCCGCCGCGCGACGTGCTGGGCGCCATGGAGAAGCAGATGCGGGCCGAGCGCGAGAAGCGCGCGACGATCCTCACCAGCGAGGGCGAGCGCGACGCGCAGATCAACCGCGCCGAGGGCGAGAAGCAGCGCGTGATCAAGGAGTCCGAGGCGGCGCGGCAGAAGCAGATCAACGAGGCGCAGGGCGAGGCCGAAGCCATCCTGGCCGTGGCCACGGCGACGGCCGAGGGCCTGCGGCAGGTGGCCGCGGCGATCAGCGGCCAGGGCGGCAACGAGGCCATGCAACTGCGCGTGGCCGAGCAGTACGTGGCCGAGTTCGGCAAGCTGGCCAAGACGGGCAACACGCTGGTGCTGCCGGCCAACCTCTCGGACATCGGCAGCATGATCGCGCTGGCCACCAGCGTGATCAAACGGGCGCCGGGGGACGCGGTCCGCTAGCCCGAGCGGCGACGGCAGGCGGGAACGAGCGGGGCGGCGGCATCCGGAAGGCGGGGCCGCCGCCTCAGCGCCGGGTATAGACCAGCTCCATCAGGCGCGCCTCCTCGAACCCCTCGGGCGCGCCGTGGTATTCCCAGCGCTGGCCTTCGGCGCCGTTCCAGGTGATGACCAGCCGCAGGGAGAGCGCGCGACCGCTGGCCGGATCGGTGACCGCGCCGCGCAACTCCACCGGTTCGCCGGGAGCGCCCGCCCGCCCGCTCAGGATCGCCGTGCGCGTGCCGAGGTCGTCGACCCAGACGGCGGTGAAGGTGCTGTCGGCGTTGTCGTAGCCGAGCAGGCCCAACCCCTCGTAGGGGCGGCCGTCGACGCGGCCCTTGTGGCGCTCCTGCAGGAAGCGGCCGCCGAGCACCATCTCCAGGCGCGATTCCCCGCGCGAGTGCACGGGCGCGCCGCCGGGCTCGTTCCAGATGCGCCCGGCGACGTTCCAGCGGCCGGCGCGGCGCGCCAGGAACTCGTGCCAGGGGCCGGGCGCGCCGGCGCGGTCCCAGGCGGCCAGGGCCTGGGCCCGGTCGTCGGGCGGCGGCGGGGCGGGCGCCGGGGCCGCGGCGCCGCTCGCGGCGACGGCGGTCCAGGCCGAAGCCGCCTGGCCCGTCGCGGCCGGCGCGGTCGCGGAAGCGACGAGCGCCAGCCCGAAGGCCAGCGCCCGCGCGATCAGCAGACGTCGCGTCATGCGAACGCCCTTCCGGAGTGCGTGGTCAGCTGTAGGCGGCGGCGATCCGGTGCTCGTTCAGCCCGGTCCAGAACGCCTGCACGCCGTCGAGCATGCGGCGGCCGCCGTCCAGGAATTTAGCCTCGTCGAAGTCGGGCGTGAAGTACAATTCCTCCAACTCGTCCATGACGTGGCCGGCGTGCTGCTCCTCGATGCGGTCGTGCCAGGTGAAGAACGCCAGCGGCAGCTGCGGGCACTCGCGCTTCTTGAAGGCGTCCAGCCCGGCCACGAGCTGCTTCCAGAACCCCGCGGCGGCCCAGTTTTCCACGGCGAACGAAGCTCCCTCGGCGATGTTCGGGTCGTCGCTGCCGTAGATGGCGGACAGCTGGTCGCAGAAGAAGAGCGTCGACGGCGTGCCGTGGCGGCGTTTGCCCATGTCGTTGAAGCCGAGCCCCAGGTGCTCGCCCATGCGCAGCAGCCACTCGAAGTGGGCCGCGGCGAAGCGGAACGTGCCGCCGTCGACGGAACCCTCGGTCGAGACGATGGCGGGGTCGCCCTCGCGGTCGGTGTCGCTGACGGTCTTCGCGGCGGCGCCGGGCTTGTTGAAGATGACGCCGATCTCGTTGGCCAGGATCTCCTTCGAGGCCCGCATGCCCTCCAGCGACCCCGCGTTGATGCACTTCTGCAGCTGCGCGATGAGGAACAGGTTCGAGAACACCGAGAACTGCGCCACGAAGTGGCGCACGATGTCGCGGTCGGCCTCGCCGCGCGCGAACCACTCGCAGAACCTGTTGTTCGTGATGACCGGGTGGGTCATCAGGTCGCGGTTGCAGGTGGCGACGAAGTCCGTGAAGCGCTGGGCTTCGGCCGTCGAGATCTCGCCACTCGCGACTCGGGCCTGGATCTGATCGGAAACTCTCAAAGGCATGCGGGTCCTCCCGTGGCTGGCGGGCGACGATGTTCGCGAGTCCCGTTGCCGAACCCGCAGGGGTGGCGCCGGCCGGGGACTCCTGAAACCGGAGTGGAACAGGATACCATCACCGGCGCGCAACCGCACGGGTCCGCCGCGCGTTCTTGTCGGGGCGTGGGCGCCGGCGGACTTGCCGGGCCCCCGGGGGGTGTGGTAAAGGGAACGGTGTCCCCGGCATCCGCTGACCAGGAGGAGTCCCATGGCCGGCACCACCCGCAAGTGGCTCGTGGGTTGTGGCCTCGGCTGCGCCGGGCTGATCGTCCTGGCCGTCGGGGGACCCATCGTGCTGGGGCTGTTCCTGATGCCGCCGCTGGATCGCGCGATCGAAGCCCAGAAGGAACTGGCCGAGGCGCTGGGCGCCCCGGGCGACTACGCGCCGCCGGCCGGGCCCGTCGCGGCCGATCGGCTCGAGGCGTTCCTGGCCGTGCGGCGCGCGGTGCTGCCGAACTGCGCCGCGTTCGAGGAATTCGCCCGCGACATGGGCCGCATGGACGAGCTGGGCTCGCAGAGCGACCGCCCCGGCGCCGGCGAACTCATCCGCGCCATCGGCGGCGTCACCGGCAGCGTGCTGGGCCTGGTGGGGGACATCGGCAAGCTCAACGAGGCGCGCAACCGCGCCCTGTTGGAGCAGAGGATGGGATTGGGCGAGTACACCTGGATCTACGCGCTGGCCTACCACTCCTGGCTCGGGCATCCGTTCCCCGACCGGGCCGACGCCGACGACGGCGAAGGCGACGGCCGGCGGGTGGAGCGGCTGCGCGCAGCGATGCTGGGGCTGATGCGCCGCCACGCCGAAGCCTCGGCGGCGGCCGGCGACGAAGCCACGGCCGCCGCGTGGCGAGAGGAGGCCGACCGCATGGAGCGGGCCGCCGCCGAGATCCCGTTCGGGCCGGGCGGGTTGCCGGAGCCGTACGCGGCCGCCTTCTCCGCGCGCGGCGACGAGCTGCGCGCGACCTGGTGCGAGCCGATGGCCGAATACGACCTGGGCGAGGTCCGGCGCAGCGGCCTGACGGTGCATTCGGAATGACGCGGGGCGGCGGCCGCGCGACCGCCGTGATCCCGCAGCCGTCAGCCGTCGACGAGCCCGACCCGGGCGTTGAACTCCGTGATGCGGCGGTCCCAGGCATCGACCACGTCGTACATCTCGACCCAGAAGTCCGGGTCCCACAGCCGGCGCAGTTCCTCCACCGTGCGTCCCTGCTGCTCCACCCAGGTGAAGTACTTGAAATTGTGGAGCGTCTTGCGGTCCAGGTAACCCAGCTCGCGCACGTGGTCGGGGACGCAGCCCAGCAGCCAGCGGGCGTGGTCGGCCACCGCCTGCTCGCGCGCGTACGGCCCGCGGGCCGCTGTCATCTCGGCCAGGCGCGAGGCGTACATC
>VGXH01000270.1 GCA_016873405.1 bacterium | reverse complement strand
GCCCTCGAGCCGGGAGCCGGGCCATGCGATGGGCGCGGCTTCCCCGTGACGGCGCGGACTTCCCGGCCGCGCGGCCGGGCTTCCCCCCCGTTCCTCGTCGTTACCGGCCGCGCCCGGCCGCGCCGCGACCTCCCGCGTTTGGTCCCGCTGTCCGCCGCTCCCCGGCCCGCTGTCCGCGCCGGGCACGCCGATTGCCCCGGGCCGTGCGAGTGGCTGGACCGTACAGCAGCGGAGCGCGACGATGGCCCACCTCATTCTGATCGGCGACGACGGTCCCTGCGCATTCCTGCGCGGCGAGTTCGTCCGGTGCGGCCACACGGTGGCCGTGGCGGCGCCGGGCGACGCGACCGGCGTCGATGCGTGCGATGTCGTGGTCGTGGTCGGCGCGCCCGGCTCGACTTGCGGTCCGGACACCGCCCCCGCCGGCGGGCGGGGGGCGGCCGCGGCCGCTCCCCGCATCTTCCTGGCGGATGCCGTGGTCCAGGCCGGCCTGACCCCGGCGCTGCGCTCGCGGCTCGAGGCGGCCGTCGGCCTGGCCCGCGAGATGCGTCTGAGCGCCAGGCTGGCGGCGACCGAGCCGGCCGTCCTCGGCGACGTGCAGCAGGTCGGCCACGAACTGCGATCGCCGCTGACGGCGATCAAGACCGCTCTGGAGGTCATGGACGGGGACCTGCGGACCTGGTCCGCGGACCCCGCCGACCTGGAGGCGCAGTCGCGCATGCTCGAGATCGCGCTGCGCAACGTCCGACGTCTGCATCGCGCGGTCGAATGGAGCCAGATGCTCCTGTCGGCGGCGTCAGAGGACGTTTCCTCCCCGAAGGCGGCGGCGCCGCCCGCGCCCGCGCCCGAGGCGGCGCTGCATGCGGGGGGACACGCGGCCTGAGACACGCGTTGCGTCGGCCCGGCTGGCGTGTATGATGCGCGCAGGCTTCGTCCGAAAGGACCCGCGTGCCACGCCGTGCCCATCAGAATCACCGGCAGCCAGCCGATCCCGGTGACCGCGACCTCGCGGTACGCGGGGTCGTTCACGATGTCAACCAGATGCTGGCGGTGATCGCCGGTCGCGCGGAACTGCTGCTGCGCCGCGTGCCCGCGCAGCGCGCGCACCTCGAGGCGATTCTGCTTGCCGCAGCCGACGCGTCCGCGACGCTGGCCCGGCTGCCGGGCGGCGCGGCGGCGCCGCGCGCGGACGCCGACACGACCGACGCCGTCGCGGCGGTCGACGCGGCCACGCTGCTGGTCCTGCCGCCGGACGGCGTCTGGGCGGCGGCGCCGGCCCCTCAGGGGAGCTGGTCGCTCGAGCGCCGGCTTCAACCGGTGACCGCGGCCGTCCCGGCGGGCGTGCTGCGGGAGGTCCTGGTCAACCTGCTGCTCAATGCTCTGGCCGTCATGCCGCAGGGCGGCCACGTCCGCATCGAGGCTGGCCGTCGGGACGGGCGGTGCGTGCTGTCGGTGGCCGACAGCGGGCCGGGCCTGCCGGTCGCCGATCCCGAGGCCGTCTTCAGCGCGGGCTTCACGACCAACAGCGGCGCCGGGCGCGGCGTCGGCCTCGCTGCCTGCCGCCAGCTGCTGGCCGCGCACGGATCGCTGCTGACCGCTGCGCGCGATGGCGGACCCGGCGCCGTGTTCACGATCGACACGCCTGCCGCCGTGGCGCCCGCACCCGTGGTCGCGCCGCCTGCGCAGGCATTGGTGACGGCTCTGGAGGTCGTCGTGATCGACGACGAGCCGGCCGTGCGGGAGATGCTGGCCGACGTGCTCGCCGAGTTCGGCTGCAACGTCACCTGCCACCGGGACGGGCCGGCGGCGCTGGCCGCGGGCGCCCCGGGGACGGCGGCGCTGGCGCTGGTGGACCGGCGCCTGCCCGGGCTGGACGGCCCTGCCGTCGCGGCGAGCCTGCGCGCGCGTGCGCCCGGCCTGGTCGTGGCCTTGATGACGGGCTGGGACCGACCACAGGACGAGGCCGCTGCCGGCGAAGCCGATTTCCTGCTCCGCAAGCCGATCGCGCTGGGGACCCTGCAGGACCTGCTGGCCCGGGCCGATGCCCTCCGCCGGGAGCGTCGGGGCGCGGGCGACTGCGGAACGGAGGACCGGTGATGCGCCGGTGGCTGCTGCTTCTGGTCCTGGCCGTTGCCGGCGGGCCGGCCCGGGCGGCGGACGATGGGGGACCGGCCACCGTGCTGGCCCTGGCCCGGCTCGACTCCGTGGCCGTCGCGGTGCCTGGCCGGTTGGCGGGTGTCGCCTGGCTCGGCCCCGACACCCTGGCCGTGCTCGTGGTCGCCCCCGAAGCCGACGGCGCGTCGCCGGTCACGCGCCTCGTTCTGCAGGATCGCCGCGGCCACGTGCTGCGCAGCGAAGACGTCACGGGGGTCGCGGACCGCGGGCTGGCCTGGGACGGCGCCTGCCTGTGGGCCGCCGGCGATGCCGACGGCGGTGTCTCCCGCCTGCTGCGCCTGGATCCCGCGCGCCTGACCGTGGTGGCCTCGTACCCGACCGCAGGCCACCGTCCCGCGGCGGTCTGCCACGACGGGCGATTCGTCTGGCTGGTCGATCGCGATTCGGGGCGTCTGGAGCGATTCGACCCGTCGCTGCTCGAGATCACGCGCTCGACGGCGGCGCCAGCCTTCTCGCCGGCCGGACTGGCCTGGGACGGGCGCCACCTGTGGCTGACGGACGCCGGCACCGGACGCCTGTACCGCCTGTCCGGCTCCCGTCGCGCCTGGAGCGGAACCGTGGCGGCGGCGGACTTCGGCTACCGGGGACGCGCCGTGCACCTGACGCACGACGGGCGCGATCTGTGGTTCGCGCCCGAGGACGGCCGCTGGCTCGTCCGCGCGCGGATTTCCTGAGCGGCAGGCTTGACACCGCGCGGACGTCGTCTTAGTCTGGAATACGAAAACTGTTTTCAATATCGGCAGGTCTTCGTCCAGACTCCGTGAGGTCCGGCATGGCTGTGAAGAAGTTCCGGGAACTCGACGAGGCGCTCGTGCGCCAGAAGGAAGCGGCGTTCGCCGAGTTCATCCAGAAGAAGGGCCTGAAGACGACCCGGCAGCGCAACACGATCATCTCGACGTTTTTCCGGATGCGCGGCCACATCTCGGTCGAGGAACTGCTCAACCAGGTGAAGGCCGTCAATCCGCGTATCGGCTACGCGACGGTGTACCGCACGCTGCATCTGCTGGTGGACAGCGGACTGGTCGAGGAGCGGCGCTTCGGCGACGGTCTGGCCCGGTACGAGGGGCACTCCAGCGTCGAACACCACGACCACATGATCTGCCTGGAGTGCGGCGAGATCTTCGAGTTCTTCAACCCGCGGCTGGAGGCCCTGCAGGAGAGCCTGGCGGAGGAGAACGACTTCCAGATCTTCCGCCATCGCCTCGAGCTGTACGGCGAATGCAAGGACAAGGAAGGCTGCAGGTACCGCAAGTCCCGGGTCAAAGCCGCAGCCGGGGAAGAGTGACGCCGTGAACGACCCGGTCGGCCCTTGGCTGACCATCGAGACGGATCGCGGCGCGCTGGCGGACAACCTGCGCGCCTTCCGTCGCCACGCCGCTCCGCCGGCCGAGATCCTCGCCGTCGTCAAGGCGGATGCCTACGGTCACGGCCTGGTGCCGGCGGCCACGGCGTTCCTGGAGGGCGGCGCCGGGCTGCTGGGCGTGCACGCCTTGCACGAAGCCCGCGCACTCAGGGCCGCGGGCATCACCGCGCCCGTCATCATGCTGGGTCCTGCCACCGCCGCCGAGTGCGCCGAGGCCGCCGGCCTCGAGGTCCAGGTGACCGTCGGCTCGCTCGCCGGGGCGCGCGCCGCCGCGGCGGTCCCGGCCGGCGGGCGCGCGCTGCGC
>VGXH01000269.1 GCA_016873405.1 bacterium | reverse complement strand
CCAGCATCAAGCTCTCGGCCGGCGGCGAGGAAGCGGCGATCTGCACGGCCCGCGACCTCGGCAACGTCCGGATCCACGGCTTCAAGTTCGGCCCCGTGGCGGCCGACGTGGCGGTCGGCTACCGACCGGACTATGCGGGCGTCGCCCCGGCCGGGCTCGATGTCCAGCCCGAGTACCTGGCCACCCCGACCCCGGGTGCCGGCAACGCCGGCTCGGCGCTCTACTCGGCCGTGTGCATCAACGAGTTCCACACGACCAGCCTGGGCGGCGGCATCGACGACTGGGTCGAGCTCTACAATCGCGGCACGCAGCCCGTGGACATCGGTGGCTGCTACCTGTCGGACAACCGCACGAACAACCAGAAGTACCAGATTCCGGCCGGGACCATCCTGGCGCCGGGCGCCTGGCTCAGCTTCGACGAGACGACGCTGGGCTTCGGCTTCAGTTCCCTTGGCGAGGTCATCGTCTTCACCGCGCCCGACGGCACGAGCGGGCTGGACTTCCACGACTACGGCGCCATGGCGCCGGACCGCAGCCGGGGCCGCTTCCCCGACGGCGCCGGCACCTGGGGCTACTTCGGCACGCCGTCGCGCGGCGGGGCGAACCTGGCGCCCTCGGCGGTCGATGAACGCGACCTCCCGGGGCCGGGCCGCCTGCTGTCGCCGGTGCGGGCCGTGCCCAACCCGTTCAATCCCCAGACGGAGATCCGTTTCGAGTTGGGCGCGAAACAGGACGTGGCGGTCGACATCTTCGACGCGCGCGGCCGTCACGTGCGCACGCTCCACCGCGGCGAGTTGGCGGCGGGACCGGTCGCGCTGCGCTGGGACGGGCGCGACGATGCCGGAGCCCGGCTGCCGAGCGGCGTCTACGCGGCCCGTGTCGCGGCCGGCGGGCAGAAGCAGGGCAGCAAGGTTCTGCTGTTGAAGTAGCCGCCGGTGACGTGCACCGGCACGGCGCTGCGAGCCGGCGGGCAGCAGCCGCCGCGCAGCCCACAGCTTCGTTGAGAGGGCCCGGGACAGCCCGGGCCCTCGCTTTCCCGCAGGTGACGAATCGCCGGCTCCCGCCCATATTGGGGTGGCCCGTCACGCGGCATCCGTGCCGCCGACCCCGACCCCGGGAAGCCCGATGTCCGCACCGACCATGCCCCAGGCGCCGCCGCTGTTCGTGCGCGCCCCGCGCCCGGGCGCCGTGCCCGCGCCCGCGCCCGCGCCCGAGCTGCCCATGTCGCGCCGCGAGATGGACGTCCTCGGCTGGGACCAGTGCGACGTCGTCATCGTCACCGGCGACGCCTACATCGACCACCCGAGCTTCGGGATGGCGGTGGTGGGCCGCGCGCTGGAGCGCGCCGGGTTCCGCGTCGGCATCATCGCGCAGCCGGACTGGCGCAGCGCCGAGCCGTTCGCGGCGCTGGGGCGGCCCCGCCTGTTCTTCGGGGTCACGGCCGGCAACATGGACTCGATGGTCAATCGCTACACGTCCAGCCGTCGCATCCGCAAGGACGACGCCTACACCCCGAACGCCGAGCCTGACAAACGGCCCGACCGCGCCGTGCTGGTCTACGCGCAGCGCTGCCGCGAGGCGTTCAAGGACGCGCCGGTGATCATCGGCGGCATCGAGGCCAGCCTGCGGCGCATCGCCCACTACGACTACTGGTCGGACAAGGTGCGCCGCAGCGTACTGCCTGACTCGAAGGCCGACCTGCTGGTCTACGGCAACGGCGAGCGGCAGATCCTGGAGATCGCCCACCGCCTGGACGCGGGGCAGGACGTCAAGACGCTGACCTTTATCCGCGGCACCGCCTTCATGCGCGGCGGCGTGCCCGCGGGATTCATCGAGATGGACTCCACCGAGCTGGACACGCCCGGCAAGCTGATCGTGCACCCCGACCCCTATGCCATGGAGCCTGAGGGTTGCGAGGCCACGGACGGCGCGCCGGACCGCGCCGGCTCGACGCCGGACCCGGGCGGACTGCACGCCGGCCCGGAGGTGGGCCCCGCCGCCGCGGCCCCGCCCGCGCCCGCGGTCGCCGATCCGCGCAAGCTGTGGCGCGACCGCGACCGCACCGTCATCCGCCTGCCGGCCTACGAGCAGGTCGCCGACGACCCGGTTCTGTACGCCCACGCCTCAAGGGTCATGCACGCGGAGACCAACCCCGGCAACGCGCGCGCCCTGGTGCAGCGCCACGGCGATCGCGACCTGTGGCTGAACCCGCCGCCGGTTCCGCTGTCCACGCCCGAGATGGACGCGGTGTTCGATCTGCCCTACGCGCGCCGTCCGCACAGCAGCTACGGCCAGACGCGCATCCCGGCCTGGGACATGATCAGGAACTCGGTGAACATCATGCGCGGCTGCTTCGGGGGCTGCACCTTCTGCTCGATCACCGAGCACGAGGGGCGCATCATCCAGAGCCGCTCGGAGAAGTCGATCCTCAAGGAGATCGAGGCCATCCGCGACAGGACCGAGGGCTTCACCGGCGTCATCTCCGACCTGGGCGGTCCCACGGCCAACATGTACCGCATGGCCTGCAAGTCGCGCGAGATCGAGGCCGCCTGCCGCCTGCCGTCCTGCGTCTTCCCGGAGATCTGCCCCAACCTGGACACGGACCACTCGGCGCTCATACGCCTCTATCGCAAGGCGCGCGAACTGCCCGGCGTCAAGAAGGTGCTGATCGGGTCGGGCGTGCGCTACGACCTGGCGGCCACCTCGCCGGCCTACGTGAAGGAGCTGGCGCAGCATCACACCGGCGGCTACCTGAAGATCGCCCCCGAGCACACCGAGCCGGGGCCGCTGGACCTGATGATGAAACCGGGCATCGGCAGCTATGAGAAGTTCCGCGCCCTGTTCGACAAGTTCTCGCAGCAGGCGGGCAAGAGGCAGTACCTGATCCCGTACTTCATCGCCGCGCACCCGGGCACCACCGACGAGGACATGCTGAACCTGGCGCTGTGGCTGAAGCAGAACGCCTTCAAGCCCGACCAGGTGCAGACCTTCCTGCCCTCGCCGATGGCCACCGCGACGGCGATGTACCACTCCGGCCGCAATCCGCTGCGCAAGGTCGTGCGCCAGGCGCGTCCCGGCGACGGCGTCTTTACCGCCAAGCGCGGCAAGCAGCGCGACCTGCACAAGGCTTTCCTGCGCTGGCACGACCCGGCCAACTGGCCGCTGCTGCGCGAGGCGCTGCGGCGCATGGGGCGAGCCGACCTGATCGGCAGCGGGCCGGAATGCCTGGTGCCGGCGGCGCGGGGGAAGGAGGCGCCGGCGGCGCGCGGGAAGGAGGCGCCGGCGCCGCGGAGGGCCTCCGCGCCGGACCGACGGCGCTCCGACGACCAGCGCGCCGACGGGCGCCATCGTGACCGCCCGCAGGACCCAACGGCGAAGCGGCGGCCGAAGCCGGACCGCCACGATCGCAAGCCCTCGCGCCAGCAGGAGCCGACCGACGAGCCGGCGGCCGTGGTGCGGCGGCGGCGGGAACTGGAGGATCGCCAGGCCCGGAAGGCGCGGCGGCCCGGTCCGCAGGCCGGGCCGGGGAAGGACGCGCGCGGCGCTCGGCGATCGCCGGGGGCCGGGCCGGGGGCCAGGAAGCCCGCCGGGCGGCCCGCCGGGCGCAGCCGGAGGCGTTGATTCCGCAAGCGGCCGACAGTCGCCATCCTCGCGCGCGGCCCCGCGGCCCCCGCGGCCGCCGGGCGCTCCCCCTGCGCCGACCCCGCTTGACGCCGCCTCGCCGCGGCCGTACAATGATGAGTGAAATGATCCGAATTCGTCGACGGTTCGGACGCCACGCCCAGGCGCGAAGACGACAAGGGGAGCCGCCATGCCCATCGCCTCCGGAATTCGAACGGCAGCCGTGGC
>VGXH01000268.1 GCA_016873405.1 bacterium | reverse complement strand
CCCCGGCGTCGACCTCGGCCGCGGGGCGGTCGGGGGTGAACGCGGGGAGGAAGGGGCGGGCGGCGGACGGCTCGGCGATGGCTTCGACGGACAGTTCGGCGGTCGCTTCGGCGACCGCTGGACGGGCGACGACTGTCATGACGCAGGCTCGATTTCCGGGAGGAAGGCTGAGCGAAAATATAGCGAAACTCACGCGCAATCGCAAACCCGAAATATGAATATTTCTTGCACACTGTATACAGCCAGTCAGTGAGGGGGGGCAGGAAGGGATGCAGGAGCGTCGCGGGACCTCAACCGCCGAACGCCCCGGACCTCCCGCGCACCCCCGCCGCACCCACCTCCAGCCCCTGGCCCTGCGTTGCCCCGGCGCAACACCCGCCCACCCGCCCCGCCGCGCCGATCGCGATTTCCCTTTACAAACCGCGCCAAACCGTCGATATTTGTAAGGACAAAAAACTTTCGTCACCACTGAAACAATGTTCTCGAAACCCAGGGCGGCAGCCGCGATGAAGGCCGACGAACTGCACCTGAGCGCCAGTCTCGAGGATTACCTCGAGGCGATCTTCCACACCGTCGAGGCGAAGGGGGCCGCGCGCGCGAAGGACATCGTGCTGCGCATGGGTGTGCACAACTCGTCGGTGACGCAGGCGCTGCGCTCGCTGGCCGAGAAGAAGCTCATCAACTACGCCCCCTACGACCTGATCACGCTGACGGAGCCCGGCGAGGCCGTGGCCCTGGGTGTGGTGAAGCGCCACCAGACGCTGTCGAAGTTCCTCAACCAGGTGCTGGGCCTGCCGCCGGCTGAAGCCGACGCGGAGGCCTGCCGCCTGGAGCACGCCGTCAGCGGCGGCGTGCTGAATCGCCTCGTGCGCTTCGTCGAGTACTTCGAGACCTGCCCGCAGAACGACGTGCGCTGGGACGACGCGGCCGGGTTCTTCTGCAACAGGTCGGGGCCGGGCCACACCTGCGGGCGCGATGTCTGCGGCGGCGACCTGCTGGCCGATCTGCCGACGAAACGGGAGGAGGCGTAGCCATGCCCTTGTCGCAGGTGAACGAAGGGACGCGCGCTGTCCTCAAGTCGATCGACGGCGGCCGCCAGCTGCGCGGGCGACTGGCCGCGCTGGGCATGTTGCCCGGCGCCGAACTGGAAGTGGTCCAGAACTCCGGACACGGTCCGTTCGTCGTGGCGGTGCGCGGCAGCCGGATCGTGATCGGTCGCGGCATGGCCTCGCGCATCCTGGTCGAATAGGACCCGCACCTTGGCGCTGACGCTGGACAGGACGCTCACCGTCGCGGTGGCCGGCAATCCCAACGCCGGCAAGACCACCATCTTCAACAACCTGAAGAGCACGCGGCAGCACGTGGGGAACTACCCCGGCGTGACCGTGGAGTGGAAGGAGGGCACGCTGCGCCGCGGCGATCTGCGCCTCAAGCTGGTCGACCTGCCCGGCACCTACAGCCTGACCGCGTTCAGCGAGGAAGAACTTGTCGCCCGCGACTTCCTGCTGAACCACGCGCCGGATGTGGTGATCGACGTCGTCGATGCCTCCAACCTCGAGCGCAACCTGTTCCTGACGACCGAGCTGCTGGAGATCGGGCGGCCGCTGGTCGTCGTGCTGAACATGTCCGACGAGGCGCGCGCGCGCGGGCTGATCATCGACCACGCGCGGCTGGCCCGGCGGCTGGGCGTGCCCGTGATCCCCGCGGTGGGCAACCGCAATCAGGGCATGGACGAGGTGATCGGCGCCGTGCTGGACGTGGCCGCCGCGCAGATGCACCTGCCCGGCACGGCCGACATCTGCCGCGACCAGGGCCCGGGGCCCGGCGCCTTGGCGATGCCGCAGCGCGCCAGCCGCGAGGGGCGCCTCGACTACGGCCCGGCCGTCGAGGGCGCCGTCGCGCGCGTGGAGGAGATGCTGCCCGAGGCGCCGCATCGTCGCTGGCAGGCGCTCAAGCTGCTGGAGGGCGACCAGCAGGTGCTGGGTTCGGCGCCGGTCGAGGCCGCGCGGCCGGCCATCGCCGCCCAGGCCGCGGCGTTCGCCGAGGCGCTCGCCGACGATCCCGACATCCACCTGGCGCGCCTGCGCTACGAGCACATCGGCCGCCTGTGCGGCGAGGTGGTGCGGCAGGTGGGCGCCGGCCGCGGCGCGGCGCTGAGCGACCGCCTCGACCGCGTGGCCATGCACCAGGTGTGGGGCGTGCCCATCTTCCTGGCGATGATGTACGTGGTCTTCACGCTGACCTTCACGCTGGGCAACCCGCTGATGGACCTGATCGACCGCGGCTTCGTCGCGCTGGGCGGCGCCATCACCGGCCTGTGGCCCGAGGGCAGCGGCAGCCACCTGCAGTCGCTGCTGGTCGACGGCATCATCGGCGGCGTGGGCGGGGTGATCGTGTTCCTGCCGAACATCGTGCTGCTGTTTTTGGCCATCGCGGTGCTGGAGGGCACCGGCTACATGGCGCGCGCGGCGTTCGTCATGGACCGCTTCATGAGCAAGGTGGGGTTGCACGGCAAGACGTTCATCCCGCTGCTCATCGGGTTCGGCTGCACGGTGCCGGCGATCATGGCCACGCGCACGCTGGAGACGCGCCGCGACCGCCTGATCACGATGATGGTGCTGCCGCTGATGAGCTGCGGCGCCCGCCTGCCCATCTACGCGCTGATGATCCCGGCGTTCTTCGCCGCGAAGTGGCAGGGGCCGGTGCTGTGGCTCATCTACGTGACGGGCATCGTGCTGGCGTTGCTGGGCGCGCGCCTGCTGCGCGCGACGCTGTTCCGCGGCGAGAACACGCCCTTCGTGATGGAGCTGCCGCCGTACCGCCTGCCGACCGCGCGTTCCATGCTGATCCAGATGTGGACCCGCGCCTGGCTCTACCTGAAGAAGGCCGGCACGGTGATCCTGGGCGCCGCGATCATCCTCTGGTGCCTGACCTTCTACCCGAAGCCGCGCGAAGGCTGGATCCCGCCCGCCGGCGACGGCCTGCCCGCGGGCGTGCCCTGGGAGCAGCTGGCCGACCCGGCGCAGCAGCAGGCGGCCGCGCTGTCGTACTCGGTGGCCGGCCGCGTGGGCCGCGTGATGGAGCCGCTGATCGCGCCGCTGGGCTTCGACTGGCGCATCGGCACCGCGCTGGTGGGCGCCACGGCCGCCAAGGAGGTGTTCGTCGCGCAGATGGGTATCGTGTTCGCCGTCGGCCAGGCGGACGAGACCTCGGAGCAACTGCGCCAGCAATTGCGGGCCCGCTACTCGCCCCTGGTGGGCCTGTGCATCATGATGTTCGCGCTGATCGCCACGCCCTGCATCGCCACGTTCGCCATCACGCGGCAGGAATCCGGCAGCGTGAAGTGGGCGCTGGCGCAATCGCTGGGGCTGACTGCGCTGGCCTGGATCGTGACCTTCGCGGTCTACCAGGTGGGGCTGCTGCTGAAGCTGGGAGGGATGGGCGCGTGAGCTTCGGGTGGGAGGCGGTGGTGGTGGGCCTGCTGGTGGCGGGCGCGGGGGCCTGGGCGCTGCGGGCGCTGGTCAGGTCGCTGAAGAAGCCGGGCGTGTGCTCTTCCTGTGCTAGTGGGGGGAGTTGTCCGGTGGCGGGAAAGGGCGGGGCCGGGGTTGGCGCGGACGGGTGCGCCACGGACGAGCAGCCGCCGCGGCGCGGGAGTGTGGCGTTGCACTGACTGGTTGCGCCGGCGCACGCGTTCCCGTGGTATGATTGCTCACGCTCCGGTTGTTGCCACCGCTTGCGAAGGAGCTTGCCATGAAGGTCCTCCTGTTGGTGATGTCCCTTGCACTCGTGGCCACGTCCTGCCCCGCACAGCACTACCTCCCGCTGGCCCCCGGCAACTTCTGGACCTACTGCCTGGACGACGGCTCGCTG
>VGXH01000267.1 GCA_016873405.1 bacterium | reverse complement strand
CGTCGGCATCCACGCACCAGACCTCCATCGCGCCGCCCGCATCGGACTCGTAGGCCACGCGCCGCCCGTCGGGCGACCAGGCCGGATGGCCCTCGTACCCGGCCACGGGGGTCAGGCGCGCGAAGTCGCCGCCTTTGGCGGGAACGATGTAGAGCGCCGAGAGGCCGTCCTTGCGATCCCCCTCGAACACGATGAACCGTCCGTCCGGCGACCAGTCCGCGGTGCGGTCGTAGCTGCCGTCAACGCTCACGGTCAGGCGCACCGGCGTGCCGCCGCCCACCGGCGACAGCCACAGATCCAACCCGGCGGCCCCGCCGCGGTCGGATTCGTAGACGACCAGCGTCCCGTCGGGCGAGACGTCGGGGCTGCCGTCCTGGCCCGCGTCGTCGGTGATCTGCACGGGCTGCGCTCCGGGCACGCCCAGATCCAGGCGCCAGATCGACTTGCTGCCGCTGCGCGTCGACTCGAAGACGATGCCGCTGCCGTCCGGAAGCCAGCACGGCGCCGTATCATCGCCCTGGTGATCGGTCAACCGGCGCGCGGGCGCGCCGTCCCCCGGCAGCAGCCAGATCTCGCGATCGCCCGTCGCGTCGGATTCGTAGACGATGGCGTTGCCGTTCGGCGCGCAGGCGGGATTCGCCTCGTGGATGTCGTCGGTGGCGGTCAACTGCTTCGCCCGTTCCGGGGCCGGAGGCGTCGTCGGCGTGGACGTTCCGCCGCCGCAGCCGGCCGCCAGGGCCAGCGCGGCCAGCATCACCACGGTCAGCGACATCGTCGGGAACCTGTTCGCCGTGCTCGGCATGCCTCGATCCTTTCGCTGGTTTGTCCGCGCGCGATCGCTGCGGGGTGCGCCGGCCCGTCTGCGCGCGACCGACCGCCGGCCGCGCCCCGCGCTCAGCGCACCAGGGTGACCGCGCCGCGGGCGGTCACGCCCGCCGCGGTGATCGCGTAGAGGTAGCGGCCCGAAGGCGCGGGCCTGCCGCCATCGTCCAGTCCGTCCCAGGTCACGGCCACGCGGCCGTTGGCGGCCAGGCCGCCCTGCAGTTTCCGCACCAGCCGGCCGCCCAGATCGTGGATGACAACGGCCGCCTCGCCACCCGCCGGCGCGCCCGCCGGCAACACCAGTTCGAGCGTCGTGCGCGGGTTGCACGGATTCGGGAAGGCGTGGGCGCGGGCGATCGCGACGCTCGTCGTGCCCGCGAAGTACGCGGCCAGCATGGGCTCGAGTCCGGCGACGCGGTCGGGCGTCACCAGCGCGTGGTTCTCCAGGCCGATGTTCCGAGTGGCCAGAGCGCCGCCGAAGAGGTAGCGGATGTCCTCGGCCAGGATCTCGCGGGCGCGCCAGGCGTGCGGCGCCGCGGGGCCGCTGGTCGCCAGATCCAGGCCGCGCGCCTGAGCGTAGGCTTCGGGGCGGCCGGGCTGGCCGTCCACGAAGGCCCAGGTCAGCACGTGGCCCATCTCGTGCGTCGTGATGTAGGAGATGATCGCGGGATCCGCCGGCGCGAACGAAGGCGACAGGAAGATCGCGCCGCGGCGCGCGAAGCTGCTGCCGGTCTCGGCCGGAATGCCGTCCAGGACGAAGACCTGCACGTCGACGGCGGTGACGAAGCCGTTCATGTCCGCCAGGGCCGCGGCGACGACCTCCAGGTCGAACGGATAGAGGGTCCGGGTGGCGGGCGCCAGCCCGACCGAGCCGGCCAGGGGATGGCTGAATTCGCGCGAGCCGTCGGCCTTGGCCACGCACAGGGCCGCCGTCTCGGCGGCGTCGTGGAAGGTCGCGCGGATGCCGTTGGCGAAGGTCTCGGTGCGGGCGGCCAGGGCCGTCGTGGCGGACAGGACCATCAGCGCCGCCGCCGCCGTCGCCACCCGGGTTCCGAAGCCGCTGCGCGCCATGATGAGGTCCTTCCCGCCGCGATCGCCCGTTCCCGGAAGCGAGGGGGAATCCGCCGCCGCCGTTCCCGTTCCTGGCGGAAAGGCCGCAGATTCCGTACCGCGGCGCGGGCGGCGGGCAGGCGAACCGACGGGTTGGGGACGGCGCGGGCAGCGAGCACCCAACAGGATGTCTTACATCGGGTTAGAAACACCCAGACGAACGCGGCCAAGCCGCGCGCCCGGCCCCGGACCCGGGACCCCGGGTGCTGGAGAGGATGAACTGGGGAAATCCGCGCAAATCAGCGGGTGAAATCGCGCAGCCCGGCGCCGACGCGCGGGTCCGACGCCGCCGTCCGGGCTCCCAGGCGCGACAGCGCCAGGGCGCCGAGACCGCAGGCCAGGGCGGCGGCCTTGACCAGCAGCCCGAATCCCATCACGGTCGCGACCGCCGGCCACGGCGATCCGGCCAGATGCAGGAGGGATCCGGCCAGCGAGGGGACGTGCAGCACACACAGACCCACGAGCGCGGCCAGCGGCACCGCGCGGTCGGGCACGCCCAGACGCCGTCCGACGACCACGCCGGCCGCGGCCAGCCCCACCGCGACGATCAGCGCGGCGCCGAGGACCAGCAACAGCGCCACGGGCACGCCGATGACCGTGATCACCAGCAGTCCCGTCAGGACCGCCAGCACGAGCGGCCCCCCGAGCACGAGCAGCACTCCGAGGCCGAACGCGGGCACCGGGTCGGCCGACAGGCGCGCCAAGACGACCGTGCGCCGCGCCTCCGGGGCGGCGGCCAGCGCCAGCAGTGCCGCCAGCAGCGTCAGGAGGAAGAGCCCCTGCCCGATCGCGAACGTCAGGGTCCGGTGCTCCAGCAGGCGCCCGAGGCCGGCGCCGGGGGCGGCGCCGCCGCCGAACGCGCCGACGGCAACCGTGTCGCCGGATTTGGCGCCGGGCTCGGTGGTCAGGCGCCCGCCGACGGCCACCACGGAGCCGTCGACCGCCGCCGACGCGCGCAGGGTCAGCTCACCGCCGACGGCCACGACATCGCCTCGCACCCCGCCCAGGACCTCGCAATTCCCCAGGATCACCACGACGTCGCCGGCGATCTCCTCGTCGGCGGCGACCACCACCGACTGCCCCACGCGCACGAGGCTGCCGGCGACGATGCGTCGCGGCGGCGGCGGCGGCTGGGGCAGGAAACTGGTCCAGGACAGGTGGTCGTCGCCCGCCCGCGCGGTGTCCGGCAGTTCCTTGAGGATCGCCGCGGTCAACGCCTCGAGGCCCCGGCTGACCTGCTCGTCGAGGTTGTCGGGAACCGAGATGACGATGCCGTCGCCGGCGCCGTCCACCAGCGAGATGCGGTTGTCCTTCACCCTGAACTCGAGTTGGCTCAGCTGCGAGCCGATGCCGTCGATCACGCGCGAGATGTCGCTGATGTTCCGCTCGATGACGAGCCGGTGCTCGGGCGACAACCCGGCAGCGCGATCGTGGGCGAGGCTGTCGCTCAGGACGCTCACGAGTGCCCGGTAGCGCCGGATCTCCTGCAGCAGGGAGTCGCGGCCGGTCGCGACCCCGGCGCCGGGCGTCTGCGGCGGGACGGGCGGCGCGGCGGATCGGGCCAGGGCGCCGGCCGGGGCGCCCCAGGCCAGCCACGCCGACAGCAGCAGCAGCACGACGGCCGACGGCGGCACGGCCGCGCCGGTGATCGTCACCGGATCGCGCCCGCCGCCGAGCCCCGGCCCGCAGCCGGGTCCGCCGCGCCGCCGGGTCATCTTCAGCCCCCTGCCCTTTGCGCGCCCGCCAGGCGGCGCCCGAGGCCCTGCAGCCGCACGAGCAGTTCCGGCGCGGCGCCGGCCGCCACGACGCCCGGCAGCCAGGACGGGCCGAGGCCCGCGAGCCAGGCGGCACCGCAGGCGGCCGCGGCGACGAGCCCCGCCACACGCGTCCCGCGGGCCCGCAGCCAGGCCGGCAGGAAACCGCGCTCGAGGTAGACCGGTAAAA
>VGXH01000266.1 GCA_016873405.1 bacterium | reverse complement strand
TAGTCGTAGTCCACGGTCTGGAACACGAGGCGGCCCTCGTCGGTGACCAGGTACACGTTGCCGGCGGCGTCGACCCAGATGTCGTTGATGCCGGAGCCGGGGTTCGTGGTCAGCGAGGGGAAGAACTTGGACCATACGTTTCGGTCCGCGTCGTCCCGGGTCAGCCTGAACAGCCAGCCTTCGGAGGTGCCGAGGTAATTGCGGCCGAGCACGGCCGGGTCGGACGTGGTGGCGAGCACCCATTCGTGCGGGACCGTCTGCTCGCCGCTGAGCGGGCGCAGGATCCACTCGCCGTCGAGATCGCCGTCGGTATTGGGCGCCAGCACCATGCCGCGGGTGCCGTAGACGCCGATCCGCGGCTCCGTGTAGTCGGGGTCGAAATAGGCGCCGCCGAGGAAGTAGTGGTTGACGGTCACGAGAGAGGCCACGTCCTCAGCCACCAGCAGCGTATCGACGGGAGCGCCGAGCTCGTTCAACCGGAACATGCGCCCGCCGAACAGGGACCAGGTCGAACCGGTCAGACGGCAGATGACGCCGCCCTGGCCCACGGCGTGCACGACGCCGCCGAGCGCTCCGATGCCGTAGAGATTCTCGCTCGTGCCGCTGGCCATCGGCGACCAGGCGCCGGCGGCGTTGCGCCAGATGCGGCCCTTGTGGCCGACGGCGTAGAGCGTGTTGCCGCCGTCTTCCTTCCACATCCGCACGATGGGATCGCCGACCTGCATGTCGACGGCGGTCCAGGCGGTGCCGTTCCAACGGAACATCGCGCCCTTCATGCCACAGACATAGACGTCGTTGGCGGAGGTGCCGACCACATCCAGCGGCCATGACCTCGCCGCGGGCTCGGGTGGCTGATTGAGCGGCGGATCGGCAGGATCGTCGGAGCAGGCTGCGAGGAACACCGCGACGGCCAGCAGGCACAGGACCAGGCTCGCGGCCCGGGTCGACCGGCGCCCGGCGGCCCCGGCGCCCGTGGGAGCGGAACCGAAACTGTTCATTCCTTGGACATCCTCACGTTCGGCTGGTGGGGAGAATGGAACGGCCGGCCGCCACGATCCCGGCGCCCTCCGGCGCGGGGACCCGCCATGCCCGCCACGTGGCCGTGGCCGTCGTGCCAACAGGGGAATAGTACGTTCCGCCGCCACGAAAGTCCACACCCAACCCCCCTTGCGGCCCGGGCTCGGGCGGGTTGACCCTTGCCGTTGGCCCGGGAACGGGCAAGATTGGCGATGGCGGCGGGCCCGGCCGGCCCGCCCCGGCAAGGAGCGCGCGTGGCAGCCACCGCAGCGGGCCGGGTTCCCCCCGGTCTGGACCTGTTCGCCGAGATCGACCGCCTGCGTCGACGCAAGCGCGCGGTGATCCTGGCCCACTACTACCAGGAACCGGACCTTCAGGACGTCGCGGACTTCGTCGGCGACAGCCTGGGCCTGAGCCAGGCCGCCGCCGCGACGGACGCCGAGGTGATCGTTTTTTGCGGCGTCCACTTCATGGCCGCCCCGGCCAAACTCCTCAGTCCGGACAAGACGGTCCTGCTGCCGGATCTCGAGGCGGGCTGCAGCCTGGCCGACGGCTGTCCGGCCGACGAGTTCGCGGCGTTCCTGGCGCGCCACCCCGGACACAAGGTCGTCAGCTACATCAACTGCTCGGCGGCCACCAAGGCGCTCAGCGACGTCATCTGCACCAGCAGCAACGCGCTCCGGATCGTCTCCTCGTTTGCCGCGGACCAGCCGCTGGTCTTCGCGCCGGACCGGTTCCTGGGCGACTGGGTCGCGCGCAAGCTGGGCCGTCCGCTGGCGTTGTGGCAGGGCTCCTGCGAGGTGCACGAGACGTTCAGCGAGCGGCGCCTGGTGGAACTCAAGGCGGCCCACCCCGATGCCGTCGTGGCGGCGCATCCGGAGTGCCCGCCGGCCGTCCTTCAGCACGCGGACTACGTGGGCAGCACGACCGGCATTCTCGAATTCGCGCGCGCCACGCCGGCGCGCCGCGTGATCGTCGTGACCGAGCCGGGCATCCTCCACCGCATGCGCCGTGAGAACCCCGGCAAGGAACTCATCCCCGTGCCGGGCGCCGACGAGTCGTGCAGTTGCAACGAGTGCCCGTACATGAAGAAGAACACGCTCGAGAAGCTCTACCTGTGCCTGCGCGACGGCGCGCCCGAGATCACCCTGGACGCTGCCCTGGCCGAGCGGGCCCGCGCGCCCATCGTCCGCATGCTGGAACTGAGCCGCTGAGCCGGCGGCCGGGCGCTCACGCGGAAGGAGCGGCTGCCGTGCGCACGCCCGTCTACCTCGACAACCACGCCTCGACCGCGCCCGACCCGGCGGTGCTGGAGGTCATGCTGCGCGTGGCGCGCGACCACTACGGCAACCCTGCCGCGAATCACGCCTTCGGCTGGGCCGCGGCGAAGGTCGTCGAGGAGGCGCGCGAGGGCGTGGCTGCCCTGATCCACGCCGACGCGCGCGAGATCGTCTTCACCAGCGGGGCAACTGAAGCGGCCAACCTCGCGATCCTCGGCCTGGGGGCGGCCTGGGCGCAGCCCGGCCACGTCGTGGCCAGCCCCCTCGAGCACGCGGCGGTCGACGGGCCGCTCGACGCGCTGGCGGACCGGGGCTGGGCAGTGACCCGGCTGCCGGTGGGCGCGGCCGGCGTGGTCGATCCCGCCGACCTGGTCACGGCGCGGCGGAGCGACACGCGGCTGGTCTGCTGCACGGCGGCGCAGAACGAGATCGGGACGCTCCAGCCGCTGGCCGGGCTGGGACGGCTGTGCCGGGAGCGCGGCGTGCCCCTGCTGGCGGACGGCGCGCAGGCCGCCGGTCGGGTGGCGATCGACGTGGAGCGCGACGGCATCGCCCTGTTCTCGCTCTCGGCGCACAAGCTGCACGGCCCGAAGGGCGTGGGCGCGCTCTACGTGCGCCGGCGCGGGCCGCGCGTCGCGCTCGCGCCGCTGGCGCACGGCGGGGGTCAGGAGCGTGGCCTGCGCCCAGGCACGCCGGATGTCGCGGGGATCGCGGGCTTCGGGGAGGCCTGCCGATTGGCGGCGTCGCGCCTGGAGGCGGACGCCGCCCGGCTGCGGAGCCTGGCCGAACGGTTCCTGGCGCGCCTGCGCGCCGGACTCGGAGGCGTGTTCCTCAACGGCGACGCGGAGCGGCGTCTGCCGGGCAGCCTCAATCTGGCGTTCGCGGGCGTGCCCCCGGGGCGCCTCCTGCCGGCGTTGCCGCAGCTGGCGGTCTCGACGGGATCGGCCTGCGCGTCGGCCGGGGGCAGGGCTTCCGCCGTCCTGGCGGCGATCGGGTTGCCGCCGGAACTGGCGGCCGCGAGCCTGCGGCTCTGTTTCGCGCGCACCAGCACCGAGCAGGAGGCCGACTTCGCCGCCGACGCGATCATCGCCGCCGTCCGCAAGCTGCGCGCGGACGCCGGATCCGCCTGAACCCCGCGGGGGCCGCAGAAAAGGGCCGCCGCCGGCGCCGGCAGCGGCCCTCGGGCAGGCCGGGAACCGGTCCCCGGCGATCAGTCGCCCTCGTAGTCAGCGGCCTGCTTGCGCGACAGCGAGATCCGCCGCCGGCTGACGTCGACGTCGACGATGCGGACGGAGATCTCCTCGTCCTCGTTGACCACCTCGCGCGGATGCACGATCCGCCGGTTGGCCAGTTCGCTGATGTGGATGAGGCCCTCGATCCCCGGCTGCAGCTCGACGAACACCCCGAAGTCCACCAGACGCGTGACCCGTCCGGTCACGTCGGTGTTCGGCTGCAACGACGCGGCCGTGCTCGGCCAGGGGTCGCTGGCCAGGGCCTTGATCGAGAGGCTGATCCGCTCGCTGCGGCCGCCGCCGAGGTTCTGGATCTCCAGGACCTTCACCTTGACCGACTGGCCCCCC
>VGXH01000265.1 GCA_016873405.1 bacterium | reverse complement strand
CGCCCGGCGCGCGACGGCGTGAAAGCCGACGACAGGCCCCGCAAGCTGACCTGGAGGGAGAACCAGGAACTGGCGGCGTTGCCGGCGCGGATCGAGGCGCTGGAGGAAGAGCAGGCGGCCCTGCATGCGCGGCTGGCCGATCCGGCGCTCTACCGGCAGGCCGGCGGTGAGGTTCCGGCGCTGCAGGCCCGGCTGGCGGCGCTGGCAACCGAGCTGTCCGACACGTACGCGCGCTGGGAGGATCTGGAGGGCAGGCGGGGCTGAGGTTCCGGTCGCCGCTTCGCCATGGTCATTGCGAACGGGCGGTCACCGGAGTATCATCGTCGCCACAGCACCAACCACATGATCCCGTGTCGCCATCGCCCCGGCGTCAGGAACCGAACCGGGACCACCATGTCCGATCGCCCGTCCGAGCCGGACGACCGTCTGGCCGAGTTCATGCCCCTGGTCTACGGCCACCTGCGCAAGCTGGCCGAGAGTCGGCTCCGCCATGAGCGCGGCGACCATACGCTGCAGCCCACCGCGCTGGTGAACGAGGTCTACCTGAAGTTCGAACGTCAGAACAGGCTGGACATCCGCGGGCGCACGCACTTCCTGGCCATGTCGGCCACGGCGATGCGCCAGGTGCTGGTCGACCACGCGCGGCAGCGCAACGCGCAGAAGCGCGGCGGCGACGCGCTGCTGGTCACCCTCGACGAGTCGACGGCCATCGACCCGGGGCGCGCGCAGGACCTGCTGGACCTGCACCGAGCGCTGGAGAAGCTGGCCGAGCTGGATCCGGTGGAGGCGCGCATCGTCGAGATGCGCTTCTTCGCGGGGCTGACCGAGGTGGAGGTCGCGCGCGAACTGGGCGTCTCCGAGCGCACGGTCAGGGACCAGTGGAGCCACGCGAAGGCGTGGTTGCGGCACGAGCTGTCCTGAGCGCGACGGGCGCCCTCACCACCAGCAATGTGCCGCCGATCACCAGCGCGCAGCCGGCCAGCATCGCCGGCGTGATCCTCTCGTTCAGGAAGAGCGCGCCCCAGCCCATCCCGAAGACCGGCATCAGGTACGTGACCGTCAGCGCGCGGGCCGGGCCGACGTCCGCCAGCAGCCGGAAGTAGAGCAGGTAGGCCACGGCGCTGCAGAGCACGGCAAGGGCCACGACGCTGCCGATGACCGGCGCCGACGGCCAGCCCGCCGGGGGCATCGCCACCGCCAACGGCAGCAGGGCCGCTCCGGCCATCAACTGGCTGGCGCCGGCCATGGCCAGCGGGGGCACCGCCGCGGCGCGCCGCTTGAGGTAGACCCCCGACAGCGCGTAGCACAGGGCGGCGCCCAGGCAGGCGGCCACCGCCAGCGCGAACGAGGCGTCGAACTCGGCCACCCCACCGCCCTTCCCGCGCGCGACCAGCGCCACTCCCGCGGTGCCGACGGCCAGCCCGGCGAGCCGGCGCGGGGTCAGACGCTCGTTCAGCCACACGGCCGCGAAGACCGCGCCGAACAGCGGCGCCGTTGCGTTGAGGATCACCGAGTAGGAGGCCGGGATGTGCAGCGCCGCGTAGCTGTAGAGGCTGAACGGCACCGCCGAGTTGACCACGCCCACCAGCGCGTAATGGAACCAATGGCGCCGCCACTGCGCATCGAAGCGCACCAGGCGGATGTAGGCCAGCAGCAGGAGTCCCGCCAGCAGGACGCGCGCGCCGGCGGTCGTGAACGGACCCAGCGCCGGCGCCGCCACGCGCATGAACACGAAGGAGCCGCCCCAGATGGCGGCCAGCGCGGTCAGGCGGATGAGGTCGGCGGTGCGCAAGGTGACGGCCTCCGAAAGACGGGTGCGGGCCGGCGGCGGTCGCGCGATTGTGCCGCAATTGCGCCGCAGTTGCGCCGGCGCCATCCCGGGTCGAGCGCGCAGGTTCTCGACCGCGAACTCTAACCTCCGGCGCCCCCGCTGTCGCGCCGTTTCCGGACCTCGACCGGCCAAGCCCCCAGCAAGGCGCCGCCGACGATGAGCACCAGCGCGCCGCCGGTAGCCGCGCCCAACCGGCCGCCGCCGGTGGCCGCCAGCACCAGCGTCGAGAGCAGCGGCGTCAGGTAGGACAGCAAGCCGATCGTGCGCGGATCGCCCCGCCGCAGCGCCGCGTCCCAGGCCTGGTAGGCCAAGCCCATCGGCCCCGCACCCAGCAGCAGCAGCCAGGGCACGTCGGCCGCGGCGATGGCGGCGCGCGGCTCGAACAGCGCGTGGCACAACAGCGCGAGCGCGCCCGACACCGCGCCGAACAGGCCGACCGGCGGCGCCGCGCCCGCGCCCCGGCGCGCCGAAGCCAGCGAGTACGTCGACCAAATGGGCGCCGCGGCCACCGCCAGCGCCAGGCCGGCGAGGCGGCCCGGACCGGGCGCCGCGTCGGCGCGCGCCGCGCCGCTGCCGGTCACCAGCAGCGCCGCGCCGGCGAAGCCCGCCAAGGCACCGGCGACCTGCCTTCGCGACAGCCGCCGCGCGGGGAAGAACAGCGGCGTCAGCACCACGATCAACAGCGGCCACAGGTAGTTGAGCAGGTTGGCCTCCACCGGCGGCGCCAACCGCAGCGCCGTGAACAGCGCGGCGTGGTAGGCGAACAGGCCGTAGACGCCGAGGGCCAGCACCGGTAGCGGCGCCCGCCAGGAGCGGCCGCGGCCCAACCCGGCCATCGAACCGACCAGCAGCGAGACGCCCGCCAGCAGGAACGGCGGTGTTCCCTGCAGTCTGACGGCGAGGGCGGCAAACGCGCTCCACAGGCCGATGGCCAGGAGCGCGAGGGCGGTGGGAGGAAGCTGGAGCGGCGTGGGCCGGGTGTGGGTCATCGGCGGAGACTAGGCCCGGGCCGGGGCGGGGTCAAGGGCGGCGGGGCGGCCGTAACAGGCGGGGCCGTGGGGACTTGCGCCGGCACAAGCGCGCAGCGGATCATGGACTCCCAGGCCGTGATGACGGTAACTGCTTTTCGTTGTTGCGTTAACCCAGGTTTCCGCAAACTTGCCCCGGCCGCAGCGAATCCGTAGTATCATCATGATAACGCCCCTGAGCCGCACAAGCACATGCCGAATGCCGAGGGGGAGCATCATGCGTCACCCGAGCCGAGTCCTGTTGCTGGCGTCCCTGGCGGTCGCCGTCGCCGGCATCCCCTTGCCCGCCCGCGCGGACTGGGGCATACCGAACATGTACCTCAGCCAAGCCTGGTTCACGGTCTCCCCCGGTACGACTGCCACCCTGCTGGTGGTGCCCGACGGCTCGGGCCCGCCGTTGTCGCAGGCCCGGCTGCACAACGGCTCTCTCATCGACAGGGTGCTGCACCTGCAGGCCTTCGATGACCTGGGCACGCCGGTGTATCAGCTCGAACCCGACCACTGGACGCTGGCCTGGCAGGACGGGGGCGTTCACGCGTGTGGCGGCACACTGCAACCCGACCGCACCACCGGCGCGGACGGCATGACCGAATGGGCGCTGCCCCTGCGCGCCGGCGGCTACAGCCGATCGCTGGTGCGCGTCACCTGGCACGGACAGCCGCTGCTTACCAACAACGGCCTCGTGCTGCAGGTCAACAGCCCCGACCTGAACGGCGATCTCGTGGTCGACCTGTTGGACGTCACCTTATTCGCGCAGGATTACTTCGCGGACGACTACCGGTTCCGCTCGGACCTGCACGCCGACGGGAACGTGAGCCTCTCGGACATCATCCCGATGATACAGCACCTGGGGGCGCGCTGTCCGTAGCCGGCGGCACGCGCTGAGGTCAGTCCCGGCGGGCGATGCCGTTGGCCGCGAGCCAGGCCGCGGCGAAGTCCGCCACCGCCCGTCCCCGGAAGGCCTCCCAGGCTTCGGTCAATCCGCGCTGCCAGGCCAGGAGCCGAAAGCGGTCGAGGGCGCCG
>VGXH01000264.1 GCA_016873405.1 bacterium | reverse complement strand
GCCGGCGCGCAGCATTCCGACCGCGTGCGCGAGGTGGGCGCCTTCAACGCGCGCGTGCTGCAGACGGTCAGCAGCGCGATCTGGGTCACCGACGAATCCGGGCGCACGGTCTACTGCAACCGCGCCGGGCAGGAGATGCTGACCGGCACGACCGTGGCGGCGGCGCCGCCCGACGACGCCCTCTTCCGCGTCGGGCGCGGCCGGGGGCAGGCCGCGCTGCCGCCGGCGGCGGCGGGCCTGCCGGAGCTGTTCCTGGATGCCCGCCTGACCCTGCCCGGTCGGGATGGTCCGCCGCTGGCGCACCTGCGCGAGGCGCCCGACGGTTCGTTCCAGGGCGAGGGCGAGATCCGACGCGACGACGGCGCCGGCATCCCGGTGCAGCTGCAGACGTCGTTCATGCCGGGCCGCCAGCCCGGCGAGCAGTGGCTGGTGGTGGTGGCGGAGGACCTGCGCCCGGCGCGACGCCTCGAGACCGAGCGCCTGCGCACCGGCAGCCTGCAGGCTCTGGTCGAGATGTCCGCCACCCTGGCGCACGAGATCCGCAATCCGCTGGCCGGACTCTCGGCGCAGGCCGAGCTGCTGGCCAGCCAGCTGCCGGTCGGAGACCCGCGCGGTCGCTACCTGGACGTCATCACGCGCGAGGTCGAGCGCATCAACGGCACGATCACGCGCATGCTCGCCTACGTGCGGCCGTACGAGCCGGAGCTGGCGCCGTGCGACCTGTGGGAGATCGCGCGCGACGCGCTCGACCTGGCCCGGCCGCGCGCCGCCGAGGCGGGCGTGGCGCTGGAACTGGAGGCTCCCGGCGAGGCGCGGCCGGAGACGGCCTTCGCGCTGACCGCCGACGGCGGACAGCTCGGGCAGGTGCTGCTGAACCTGCTGCTCAACGGCGTCGACGCAGCGCCGCCCGGCGGCCGCGTGGCCGTCGTGCTCGCGCGCCAGGCGCATTGCGACCTGCCCGACCCGCGCTCCGGGGGCCATCGTCGCGGCGCCGCCGTGGTGGTCGAAGTCCGCGACGACGGCCCGGGTTTCCGCGACGCCGACGCGCCGCGGCTCTTCGTTCCGTTCTACACGACCAAGAGTTCGGGCACGGGGCTCGGGCTCTCGCTCTGCCAGAAGGTCGTCGCCGCGCACGCCGGCGGCATCACCGCCGCGAGGCGGGACGGCCTGACCGTGTTCCGCCTGATCCTGCCGACCGGCGCCGCCGCCGGGGCGCTCAGCCTGAAAGAGGAGGCCTCATGAACCCCCGGATCCTGATCGTCGACGACGAAGCCACCATCCGCGCCTCGCTGCAGGAAGCCCTGGCCGCGGACGGCTACGAGACCGATGCCGCCGAGTCGGGCGAGGAGGCCCTCGCGCGCTGCCATGGGACCGCCTACGACCTGCTCGTGACCGACCTGAAGCTGCCCGGCGTGAGCGGGCTGGAGATCCTGCAGGCGCTGCGCAACCAGGGCAGGCAGACGCCGGTGATCATGATGACGGCCTACGGGGACGTCGACACGGCGGTCAGCGCCATGCGTCTGGGCGCCTACGACTTCATTCCGAAGCCTTTCAAGCTGACGATGCTGCGCAAGCAGGTGCGCGCCGCTCTGCGCGCCACCGCCGAGCCGCTCGGGGGGATCGACTCCGCCGAGACCGCGGCGGGGCCGGCGGCCGTCGTGGCGGCGGCGCCCCAGCCGACGGACGGGCATTACCTGCGCATGATCAGGGCTTGCCCGGGACTCGAGAAGGTCGCGCGGGTGCTCGAGAAGGTGGGTCAGAGCCGCAGCGGCAACGACACGTCGATCCTGATCGGCGGCGAATCCGGTTCGGGCAAGGAGATCGTCGCCCGCGCCATCCACGAGGTGACCAGCGCGCGCAACGAGCGCTTCATGGAGATCAACTGCGCCGCCGTGCCGGAGACGCTGCTGGAGAGCGAGTTGTTCGGCCACGCCAAGGGCGCTTTCACCGACGCCAAGACGGCGAAGGAGGGCCTCTTCGAACTGGCCGGCGCCGGCACGATCTTCCTCGACGAGATCGGGGAGATGGGCATCCTGCTGCAGAGTCGCCTGCTGCGCGTGCTGGAGAACCGACGCTGCCGGCGCGTGGGCGGCAAGGACGACTACGATGTGCGTGCGCGCATCGTGGCCGCGACGAACCGGCGCCTGAGCGAAGCCATCGAGAACGGCACCTTCCGCAACGACCTCTACTACCGGCTGCAGGTGGTGGAGATCGACGTGCCGCCCCTGCGCGAGCGGCCGCAGGATCTGGAGATCCTGGTCAACGGTTTCGTGCGCGAGTTCAACGCGCAGATGGGCCTGAAGACCGAGCCGATCGATCCCGCGCTCCTGGTTTTGCTGCAACGTTATCCGTGGCCGGGCAACGTCCGTGAGCTGAAGAACGTGCTCAAGCGCATCATGATCCTCGAAGAGCCGCAGCGGCTGCTCGAGGGGCACTTCCCGGCCCACGTGATCGGCGGCCGCAATCCGCGGGCGGCCGGCCGCCTGGCCGGAGCCGCCGGACTCGGCGGCCTGCAGCCGCTGGCGGAGGTGGAGCGCGCGCAGATCCTCTACACGCTCGAGATGACCGAGAACAACAAGTCGAAGGCGGCGCGCATCCTGGGCATCAGCCGCCAGACGCTGCGCGAGAAGCTCCGCCAGTACGGCGAGTTGGACGACGGCCCGGACCTCAAGTCGGCCGAAGCCGAAGCCTGATCCCGGGGACGGGGGCTGGCCGAACACTGGCCAGCCCCCGCACGTCGCTTTCCACCCGGCCGCTTCGCGAGCAGCCCGCCGCCGGCCGGTCATGTCCCGCCCCGCCTCGAAATCACCTGCAGCAACATCCGTAAACTGCTTGAGAACAAGCGCTTGAATCCGTCTGCGGCGGGGACGCCACGCGCCGCGGCCGGCCGGGCGGCATGGTTTGCCGCGCCGAGAGGCACGGCACGCCGCTTGCGGTCGCCGCGGTCGACGGGACGAAACTGCCACCACCGGGCAAAGGAAACCATGCGCAGCAGGCAACGACACCTTCCGGCCATCGGCCTGGCGCTCCTGGGCGTGCTGCTGGTCGAGCCGCGGCCCGTGCCGGCGAGTCCGGAGGCCGCTCCGGCTCACCAGGAGCCCGGAACGCCGCCGCCGGATTCGCTCCTGGCGCCGGCGGAGGCGCCGGAGTCGGCGGCCGACGACCGCGATCCGTGGACGCGCTGGTTCGACGCCCTCGAACAGTCGGCGGACCTGGTCGGTCCTCATCTGTACCCGCTGGACGGGCCGGCGGAGCCGCCCGCCGCGCGGCCGTACCGGCATCTGGCGATCGCCAAGGCAGTGACCGAGCTCGAGCGCGCGCGCGACGAGGCCGGCGGCGCCGGGAAGTCGCGCGCGGGCGACCATCACGAGGACGCGCGCGGCGCCGCGGACTCGCCGCTGCTGGCCTTGGCCAACGCCCGCAACTACCTGCACCTGAGCGAGTACGATCTGGCGCTCGACTGGTACGCGCGCACCGGCGCGCTCGACCGCGACGGCCATTTCCGCCGTGAAACGGGGCGCGAGGCCCTGGCCGCCGCCATCTGCGCCCGCGATACCGTCGCGGCCGGCAAGGCGCTGGCGAACGTGATGACCGCCTCCGACCTGGCCGGGCGCGAAGCGGAGTTCGTGCTGGCGATGCGCTGGCTGCTCGGACGCAAAGATGCCACCACGCTGTCGTGGTTCGTCGACCGCGCGGCGGCGCCGGAATTCGCCGCGGACGTGCGCGTCGGCTTCTGGCGAGCCTATTCGCTCTCCTGGCTCGAGCGGCGTGGCGAGGCGTTGTCCGAACTGGACCGGCTGCTGGCGCTGGGCGGCCGCGAGTCCGTCCTGGGAGCGCGCGAGCGCGGCTGGGTCCTGACCGCGTGGACCGACCTGACCCTCCTGGGCGGCGACCGCCTCGAGGCGGAGCGCC
>VGXH01000263.1 GCA_016873405.1 bacterium | reverse complement strand
CACGACGTCCGTCATCGCCTGCACCTACTCCGAGATCGCGCTCAAGGGGCGCAATCGGAAGCTGTTCCTGCGCAAGCTGCTGAACAACATGCAGACGGCGCTCAAGGGGCTGGGCGGCGTCGTCATCCACCATGTCGAGAGCCGCCTGCTGGTGCGCCTGAGCGACGAGTCGCGGACCGCCGAGGCGGCCGCCCGCCTGCATCGCGTGTTCGGCCTGCAGTGGGTGTCGCCGGCCATCGAGCTGCCGCGCGGCCCGCTCGACGCCGAACTGGCGACCGATGCGGCCGCCGGCCGCGAGCCGCGGCTGACCGCCGTGTGCGAGGCCGCGTGCCGGCTGGCCGACGAGGGACTCGGCCGCGCGCGCAACTTCCGGGTCCACGCGCGGCGCAGCGACCGCGCGTTCGGTCTGAACAGCCTGCAGATCGGCGCGATCGCCGGCGCCGCCGTGCACCAGCGCAGCGGCGTGCCCGGCCGCATGGTCGACGCCGACTTCACGATCGATGTCCTGGTGCTGCGCGAGAGCGTGCTCGTCTTCGCGCTGAAGGAACAGGCTTTCGGCGGCCTGCCGGCCGGCTCGAGCGGGCGCAGCCTGGTGCTGCTGTCCGGCGGCATCGACTCGCCGGTCGCGGCCTGGCTGCTGATGCGGCGGGGCAGCCGCTGCGATTTCGTCCATTTCCACAGCGGCCGCTCGCCGGAGGAGGCCGACGTCGGCAAGATCGAGGACCTGGTCGCGCTGCTGGCCCGCTGGTCGCCGTTGCCGCTGAACCTGTACCTGGTGCCGGTCGTGCCCTACGAGATGCGGGCCATCGAGACCATCGATGACAGCCACGACATGGTGATGTTCCGGCGCTTCATGGTGCGCGCGGCGGCGCGCCTGGCCCGTCGCCACAAGTGCCTGGCGCTGGTCACCGGCGACAGCCTGGGCCAGGTCGCCAGCCGCACCCTGCACAACCTGGCCGCCATCAGCCCGGACGTCAGCCTGCCGATCCTGCGCCCGCTGGTGGGGCTCGACAAGCACGAGATCACCGGCTGGAGCCGCCGGATCGGGCTGTTCGACGCCTCCATCCGCCCCTACCGCGACTGCTGCTCCATCCGCTCGCCGCACCCCACGCTGGCCGCCCGGGGCGTCGACCTGCTGCGCCTGTCGGAGGCCATGGGCCTCGAGGAGGCCGTCCGCGAGGCCACCGAGGCGGCCGTCCGCCGGATCATCGGCCCGGGGGCCTGAACCCCGCGCAAGGCTGAAGAAAAGCCTAAATCCGCCGCTTACCCGTCCGATGAACCCATTGAGCCGGAACGGGCTCGCTCCGCGCCGATGGGGCGGCCCGTCCCGCCGCCCAGAACCGGCCTCGCTGCCGGCCGCGGCGACGGGCGACAGTCGACAAGCAGGAGGCTGCACGATGAAGATTCTGGTGGTGGACGACTCGCGCGCGATGCAGCGCATCGTCTCGCGCACGATCCGCCAGGCGGGCTTCGAGGGCCACGAGATCATCGAGGCCGAGAACGGCCGCGAGGCGCTCGACCTGGTCAAGGCGCAGAAGCCGGACCTGATCCTCTCGGACTGGCATATGCCCGAGATGACGGGGATCGAGTTCCTGACCGCGCTCAACGCGGGCGGTTTCGAGATCCCGTTCGGCTTCGTGACGTCCGAGAGCACCAAGGAGATGGTGGACCTGGCGACCGAAGGCGGCGCGATGTTCCTGCTCGCCAAGCCGTTCACCGCCGAGGACATGGCCCAGGTGCTGGGGGCGTTCGTCCAGTGATCACCCTGGCGCGCAGGTGTCGGGTCGAGGACCCGACCGACGTGATGTCGAAGCTCGAGGCGCTGCAGGAGGCCGCGGCCGCGTTCCGGCAGACGTTCCAGGTCCAGTTCGGGCTCGAGCTGGAGCTGGTCGGCATGCCGGGCACGCCGGACCCGGACCTGATCGCCGTCGGCAGCACGCTGGCGGTGGCCAACGACGAGGTGAACTACCAGTTCGCCTGCGGCTTCCCCGAGGAGACGGCCCGGATGCTCACGCGCATCCTCTTCGCCATGGATGACGGCGAGGATCCGAGCCTGGAGGACATGGGCGACGGGCTGCGGGAGATCCCGAACGTCGCCGCCGGCGTGTGGAAGGCCATGCGCGAGCGCACCGCCGGCGAACGGTTCCAGCTGGGTCTGCCGATCTTCCTGAAGGGCAACAGCTGGGTCCGGTATTTCCCGCGCAACGTGAACGCCATCGGCCAGAAGATGCGGGCTCCCGGTGGGGAGCTGATGCAGCTGGTCCTGATCTGGCAGTATGGTCAACGAGACGGAGGCGAACGGCTCATGTCCACCCAGACGCACGAAGTCCCCGCGGCGACGGGAGCGAACGTCCCCACCAAGGTCCTGCAGGAGGCGGTCCGGGCGGTGGTCGATACCTGCGCGATCCAGATGAACCTGGAGCTGCAGGTCGATCCCGATCCCTCGGATCCCCGCGACGCCGACGTCGAGTACGGCAGCAGCATCGCGCTGACCTCCGAGACGGGAGGCTGGCAGCTGGCCGTCATGGGCAGCCGCTCCAGCTGCGAGGCGCTGACGCGCAACCTCTTCGCGATGGAAGCCGACGAGGAGCCGGCCATGGCGGACATGGCCGACGCCCTGGGCGAGATCGCTAACGTGGCCGCCGGGGTGCTGAAGGCCAGCCGCGCCGCCGCCGGTCAGGCCGTGCAGCTGGGTCTGCCGCTGTTCATGGAAGGCAAGGGCTGCTTCGAGTTCTTCGCCACCGGGATCCAGGGCATGGCGCAGACCGTGCACGGCGAGAACGGACTGTCGGTGCACGTCATCCTGATCTGGCAGGAAGGCTGATCGTCGTGTCGCTCGTGTTCCCGAAGCAGGCGGAGATCTTCGACCTGATCGAGATGCTGATCGGGGAGAAGCCGCTCTTCAAGCGGGGCCAGGGCTGGGACCTGCGCAACCCCGAGCCGGGCGCCTACATCACCTTCCTGCAGGGCAAGGACTACGAGATCGAGGGCGCGGTGATCACGGACCTCGCCGCCACGCTCTACATCGGCGGCAAGCTCATCCTGCTGCCGGCGGTCAGCCTCCAGAACCAGTACGACTCCGGCACGGCCGAGGAGCCCGTGGTGGAGGCGGTCACCGAGGTGATCAACAACCTGCGGACGCTGTTCAACGCCATCGACCTGAATCCGCACGTGGCTCCCACGAAGACCTTCCCCTACCAGGTGCCCGCCGAGGACGATTTCGTGGCCTGGATCCTGGATCCCGGCAAGCGCATCGACTACGTCGGCAAGACGCCCTACGGCGACGGCACCATCACGCTGATCACGCCCTGAGGCGGTCGCGGGCGGCCGCGACCATCGAGACGGCGCGGCCCGCCGGCCGGTCGCCGGCCGGCCGTCAGGCGCGGACAGCGTCGCAGAAGCGGCAGATGCGCTCGGGGATGCGGTCAAGGGAGGCCACCGTGCCCACGGCGCCGACCAGGGCGGCCTCGCGGGGCATTCCGTAGACGACGCAGGATGCCTCGTCCTGGCCGATCGTCTCGGAGCCGGCCTGGCGCATCTGCAGCAGGCCCTGGGCGCCGTCGGCGCCCATGCCGGTCAGGATGACGCCGATGGCATCGCCCATGGTCGCCTCGGCCACGGAGCGGAACAGGACGTCCACCGAGGGCTTGTGACCGCTCACCTTGGGCCCGTCCCGCAGCTCCACGTGGTAGCCGGTCCCGGCCCGGCGCAGGACCAGGTGCCGGTCGCCCGGCGCCAGCAGCGCCAGGCCCGTGGTCAGCGCCTCGCCGTTCGCGGCCTCCCTGACGGTCATCGCCGAGAGCCCGTTCAGCCGGTCCGCCAGCTGGCGCGTGAACACCGGCGGCATGTGCTGCACGATGACCGTGGGCGGCGTGTTCGCGGGGAGCCGCTCCAGGATGCGGGCCAGGGCTTCGGTGCCGCCCGTGCTGGCGCCGATGGGGG
>VGXH01000262.1 GCA_016873405.1 bacterium | reverse complement strand
CGGCGCCCAGGCCAGGCGCCCGTTCGCGTCCAAGTCCATCCTGCCCTCGGCGAACGGCTCGAACACATCCTGTTCATGGATCGTCGACGACGAGAGCGGGCTGGTCCGGACCTGGCGCGCGACCACGGTGCGCACGCCGTTCGGCGCCTGCAGCAACACCAGCTCGTCCACCATCGACATATTCGGCGGCGACGGCAGGGCCGCGTGGGTCGCGGCCGCCGCGAAGGCGCCGCGGCAACGCAGGTCCCTGACGCTGCACGTCGGCATGCCGCCGGTGTCGCCGCTGATCCGCCAGGTGTCCGCGGGTTCGCCGTCAATACCGAGCAGGACGAGCCGTCCGCGCACGCCCACCTGGATCGTCCAGGCCGGTGCGCCACCGACGGCGCCGATGCGACCGTCGGCAAGTTGCACCGCGCGCCAGGCCCCCTCCCAGTCCCCTGGGCCGCCACCCTTGCGACCCAGCGTTCGCTCCACCAGGCCCGTCGGCGCGACCACCAGCACCTGGGTCAACTGCGCATCGCAGACGAGCACGCGCCCGTCCAGTCCGGGCGCCGCGGACACGACTTGTCCGAGCACCGTCTCGGCGTCCTCGCCGCCGTCCAGAAGCCAGATCTGTCGCAGCGTCAGGGTGTCCGTACGTGGCGGGTCCATCGGCAACGCGTGGATGGGCCACTGTCCGTGGGGGCTCAGGGATTCGGGCGCCGAGCCGGCAACATCCGCTGCGCCGACCGCCATGAGCAACGAAATGAGCAGCATGCGCATCGCGGATCCCCCGTCGGCCCAAGCTTCGCCGGCACGTTGCCAGACGACTTGCGCCGGCGCAAGTCGGAAGGCCAGGAAACGACATCCCGGCTCGCGTCGGCGCCAATCGGTCGGGTGGGCTTTCGCGGCCACCCCCTACTTCAACAACGCCAGCAACCCGCCCGCCGCCACCGCCGTGCCGATCACGCCCGCCACGTTGGGACCCATGGCGTGCATCAGCAGGTAGTTGTGCGGATCTTCCTCCTGGGCCACGTTGTGGGCCACGCGCGCCGCCATCGGCACCGCCGAGACGCCGGCCGCGCCGATCAGCGGGTTGACCGGGCTACCCGGCAGCCGCGACATCAGCTTGCCCAGCAGCACCCCGCCGGCCGTCGACAGCGCGAAGGCGACGCAGCCCAGCACCAGGATCTTCAGCGTGGCCGCCTGCAGGAAGCCGTTGCCGTCCATCGAGACGCCCACGCACAGGCCCAGGATGATCGTGATCAGGTTGATCAGCTCGTTCTGCGCCGACCGGGTCAGCCTCTCGGTCACGCCGCACTCGCGCAGCAGGTTGCCGAACATCAGCAGGCCGATCAGGCTGGTCGCCGCCGGCACCAGCAGGGCGCCCACCACCGTCACGCCGATGGGGAAGATGATGCGGATCCAGCGCGGCACCTCGGCGCCCGCTTCCATGCGGATCGCGCGCTCCTTCTTGGTCGTCAGCAGCTTCATGATGGGCGGCTGGATCAGCGGCACCAGCGCCATGTAGGAATAGGCCGAGACCGCGATGGCCCCCAGCAGGTGCGGCGCCAGCTTCATCGTCAGGTAGATCGAGGTGGGGCCGTCGGCGCCGCCGATGATCCCGATGGAGGCCGCTTCCTGCGGCGTGAAGCCCATGGCGTTCGCGGCCAGGAAGGTGCCGAAGACGCCGAGTTGCGCCGCCGCGCCCAGGAAGAACGTCTTCGGGTTCGAGAGCAGCGGCCCGAAGTCCGTCAGCGCGCCGAGTCCCAGGAAGATGAGCGGCGGGAAGATCTCCAGCCGCACGCCGGCGAACAGGTAGTGGAACAGGCCGCCCGTCTCGCCCGGACCGCCCGCGTGCATCAGGCCCGACAGCGGCAGGTTCGCCATCAGCGCGCCGAACCCGATCGGCACCAGCAGCAGCGGCTCGAAGCCCTTCCGGATGGCCACCCACAGCAGCAGGCAGGCCACCACCAGCATCACGCCCTCGCGCCAGGTGATGTGGGCCAGCCCGGTCGACAGCCAGAGGGCTTCCACGTCAGCCCTCCGCGCGGTAGCGGAGCAGGACCACGCCCACCTGGACGGTGTCGCCCGGCGCCACGCAGACCTCGGCCACCTCGCCGGTGCGCGGCGCGTGGATGTAGGTGTCCATCTTCATGGCGTCGAGCAGGATCACGGGCGTCTTCTCCTCGACGTGCGTGCCCGCCTGCACGAAGACCTTCTGCACGGTGCCGGCGATGGGCGCCAGGATCGTGTTCGGGTCCACGGTGCCGCCGGCCGGGCGGGGCGCGGCCGGCGCCGCCGGGGCCGGCGCGGGCGCGGCCGCCGTCTTCACGCGCGGGGCGCCGCCCGCCGTGCGCGCCGAAGGCAGGTTGCCGCCGGTGACGTACTGCTCGTCGTCCTCGAGCACCTCGACGACGACCTCGTAGACCTTCCCGTTCAACGTCAGGCGCAGCTTCTTCATTTGTGACCAACCCGGTGGGAGACCATGATGTCCATGCGCCCCGCGCGCTCCCAGGCCTGGCCGGCCGGTTCGCCGTGGACGTGGACGCGGTGGATGCGGACCGGCGCGCCGAGCGCCATCCAGGCGCTCGCGGCCAGCACCGCGAGGGTTTCTTCGTCGAGGCCGCCGGCGGCCGGATCGGCGGCCGCCAGGGCCGCCGCCGCCGGGCGCCGCGCCGAGCGCACCGCCAGCGCGCGCAGCCCGAACAGCAGCGCGGCCAGCAGGCCCAGCGAGGCGAAGACCAGCGCGAAGGCCGTCAGCGCGATCAGCGGGGGTGACAGGTGGCTCATCATAGCGCCATGTTCCCGTGCTTCTTCTGCGGGCGCAGGTCGCGCTTGGTCCGCAGCAGCCCCAGCCGCTCGATCAGCAGCCTGCGCGTCCACGACGGGCGGATGATGTCGTCCAGGTGCAGCGCCTCGGCCGCGCGGAACGGGTTGGCGTGCTGCTCGCGGTACTCGGCGACCTTCTCGCGGTACATCGCCGCCGGGTCGGCCGCTTCCTTGATCTCCTTGCGGCTGAGCACGCGCGCGGCGCCCTCCGGCCCCATCACGGCGATCTCGGCCGTCGGCCAGGCCAGCACCGTCTCGGCGCCCACGTCCTTCGAGCACATCGCCAGGAAGGCGCCGCCGTAGGCCTTGCGCATGATCACCGTCAGCTTCGGCACGGTCGCCGCCGAGTAGGCGAACAGCATGCGCGAGCCGTGGCGGATGATGCCGCCGTGCTCCTGCGCCACGCCCGGCAGGAAGCCGGGCACGTCGACCAGCGTGATCAGCGGCACGTTGTAGACGTTGCAGGTGCGGATGAAGCGCGCGCCCTTGTCGGCGGCGTTGATGTCCAGCACACCGGCCATCACCGCGGGCTGGTTGGCGACGATGCCCACCGAAAGCCCGCCCAGGTGCGCGAAGCCGCAGACGATGTTCGGCGCGAACTCGCGCATGTATTCCAGGAAAACGCCGTCGTCGACCAGGCGCGTGATGACCTCGCGCACGTCGTAGGCCGCGCGCGGGTCCTCGGGAACGACCCAGTCCATCGACTCGTCGTCGACCACCGTGCCGTCGAACGGCCGCGACGGCGGCGTCTCCATGTTGTTCTGCGGCAGGTACGTCAGCAGCGCCTTGACGATGCCGACCGCCTCCTCCTCGTCGGCCGCCATGAACTGCACGTTGCCGGCGATGGCCGCGTGCGCGCGCGCGCCGCCCAGGTCCTCCTCGCTGATCACTTCGCCGGTCGCGGCGCGGATCACCTCGGGCCCGGCGATGAACATGTGCGCCGTGCGCTCGACCATGATCACGAAGTCGGTCAGGGCCGGCGAGTAGGCCGCGCCGCCGGCGCAGGGCCCGGCGATCACCGAGATCTGCGGCACCACGCCCGACAGCAGCGTGTTGTGGTAGAAGATCTTGCCGTAGCCCGAGAGCGCGCCCACGCCCTCCTGGATGCGCGCGCCGCCGCCGTCGTTGACGCCCC
>VGXH01000261.1 GCA_016873405.1 bacterium | reverse complement strand
GTCCGCCTGAACGGTGCCGCGCACGGCCGCCAGCGTGTCGGTCTTGATGCGCTCGTACGTCTCGCGCGGCAGCACCTGGTCGCCGCCGGCGCCCAGCAGCAGCAGACCCAGCCCGTCGTTGCCCTCTGGCAGCGCCCCCGAGTAGGCGGGCCGGCTCCAACCGCCGTCGCGCGCCAGTTGCGCCAGTCTCGCCTCCACCTGCGCCGTGAGACCTTCGGCCCGGATGTGCTTCTCGCAGCCCTGGTCGATCGCCGCGTTGAGGAAGAAGGCCAGCATCATCGGCGCCGGCCCGTTGATGGTCATCGAGACCGAGGTCTTGGGGTCGGCCAGGTCGAACCCGGAGTAGAGCTTCTTGGCGTCGTCGACGGTGGCCACCGAGACGCCGCTGTTGCCGATCTTGCCGTAGATGTCCGGGCGCCGCGCCGGGTCCTCGCCGTAGAGCGTCACCGAGTCGAAGGCCGTCGACAGGCGCACCGCGGGCATGCCCAGCGAGACGAAGTGGAAGCGGCGGTTCGTGCGCTCGGGGCCGCCCTCGCCGGCGAACATCCGCGTGGGGTCCTCGCCCTCGCGCTTGAGCGGGAAGACGCCGGCCGCGTACGGGTAGCAGCCGGGCACGTTCTCGGTCAGCTGCCAGCGCAGGATGTCGCCCCAGTCCCGCGAGCGGGGCAGGCAGACGCGCGGGATGCGCGTGCCGCTGAGCGAGCGCGACTGCAGGGGCTGCGCGATCGCGCGGCCGCGCACCTCGTAGCGGAACTCGTCGGCGGCGTAGCGCGCCACCAGCGCCGGCCACTCCTCGAGCAGGCGGCGCGACTCGGGCGCCAGTTCCGCGCGCAGCGCCTCGTACCGCCGGGCCAGCTCGCAAGCGGCCGGCGCGTCGTCGGCCGCGGGCGCCGCCGCCGGCAGCACCGCGACGGGTTCGGCGGCGGCGCCGCGCAGCTCGGCCAGCGCGCCGTGCAGGCGGTACAGGCGGCTGGCCAGGGCGCACTGCGCCTCCACGCGGCGGTCCTCGGCCCGGCTCTGCTCGACGATCTCCGCCAATAGCGCACGCGCTCGGGGGGGATCACCGGGTGCGGATGTTCGTCGCCCGCCCTCACCGTGGCGGTCGTCTCGTGCCCGGCCAGCGCGTCGAGGCGCGCGGCCAGGGCGGCGTACAGGCGGTTGACGCCGCCGTCATTGAACTGCGAGGCGACGGTCGCGAACACCGGCAGGTCCTCGTCGGGGCCGTCGAAGCGGTTCCGGTTGCGGCGGAACTGGCGGCGGACGTCGCGCAGCGCGTCGAGGCTGCCGCGGTGGTCGAACTTGTTGATGGCGATGACGTCGGCGTAATCGAGCATGTCGATCTTCTCGAGCTGCGAGGCGGCGCCGTACTCGGCGGTCATCACGTAAAGCGAGAGGTCGGCGTGATCGACGATCTCGGTGTCGCTCTGGCCGATGCCGCTGGTCTCGACGATCACCAGGTCGAAGGCCGCCGCGCGGCAGATGTCGATGGCGTGGCGCACGTAGCGGGACAAGGCCAGGTTCGACTGCCGCGTGGCCAGGGAGCGCATGTAGACCCGCGGGTCGTCGATCGCGTTCATGCGGATGCGGTCGCCCAGCAGCGCGCCGCCGCTGCGCCGCCGCGAGGGATCGACCGAGACGATGGCCACGGTCGCCGCGGGCCGTTCCAGCAGCCAGCGGCGCACCAGTTCGTCGACGAGCGACGACTTGCCGGCGCCGCCGGTCCCGGTCACGCCCAGCACCGGCGGCAGCCTGTCCGCCGCCGCCGCCGCGCGAACGGCCGCCAGCAGATCCTCGCCGTGGTCGGGGTGGTTCTCCGCCAGCGAGATGAGCCGCGCCAGCGCGCGCGGATCGCGTCCGGGCAGGCCCTCCAGCAGCGGCGCCAGGCCGGCCGGCGTCGGCGATTCGCCGACCGGGAAGTCGCACCGGCGCATGACCTCGTTGATCACCCCCTGCAGGCCCAGTTCGCGCCCGTCGTCGGGCGAGAACACGCGCGCGATGCCGTAGGCGTGCAGCTGCTCGATCTCGTCCGGCAGGATCGTGCCGCCGCCGCCGGCGAAGATCAGGATGCGGCGTCCGGAGGCCTCCACCAGGTCGTGCATGTACTTGAGGTATTCCAGGTGCCCGCCCTGGTAGCTGGTCACGGCGATGCCCTGCGCGTCCTCCTGCACGGCGCAGTCGACGATCTCGCGCACCGAGCGGTTGTGCCCGAGGTGGATGACCTCGGCGCCGGTGGACTGCAGCAGCCTGCGCATGATGTTGATCGCGACGTCGTGGCCGTCGAACAGCGAGGCGGCCGAGACGAGGCGGACGTGGTTGGCGGGCCGGTAGGGCTGCGGACCGGGCGCGGGGGCGACATGCGGCAACGAGGACATCACGGCCTTCCGGCAAGGGTCGGGGTCGGTGACGACGCGGCGCGCGACGCTTGCGGCGAGCAGGCGCGCGCGGCGGGCCGGTGCCGGACGTTAGCACAGGCCCGGCGGGCGGGCAATCCGGGCCGCCGGCCGGGGCGCCGTCAGAAGCGGCGCGCCAGCGACAGGGCCCACCAGTGCCGCCTGACGCCGCCGCCGGGCGGCAGCGCCTCGCCGCGACGGCCGTCCAGGCGCGCGCGCCAGGGGCCGGGCACGCCGCCGCGCAGCGGCGCCACCTGCAGCCAGGTGTGCCGCTCGCGGGCGAGGTGCGGCGTGTGGCCCTCGGCGCCCCACTCGCTCGCCGCGTGGCCGAACTCGAGTTCGACGCGCCCGCTCCCGCGCCAGCGCGCCAGCCCGCCGAATCGTTCGCCCGCCCCGCCCAGCGAAGCGCCCAGCAGCGAGCCCTCGTGCTCCCAGCCGGAGGGAAACGAGCCGTTCGCGTACCACAGCACCAGGGGGTGCAGGGTCTCGGCATACTCGAAGGCCAGGTCCCAGCGCGCGTCCACCAGTTCGACGCCGGCGACCGAGGCCGGCGCGGCGATCTCCGGCAGCAACCCTGCGGGGCCGCGCGGCAGGAAGTCCTCGCCGGCGTACTCCCACCAGGCGCGGCCCGCCGCGCGCGGCAGGAGGCGCCACGGCGCCCGGCGCCAGCGGAACTCGAGCTGCGCGGAGAACAGGCGGTCGGTGAAAGGCCCCCCCGCCTGCTCGTCCCAGGTGACGCCGGGCGGCGGGAAGTTGATCCGCAGCAGGTCGGGCCAGAGCGTGCCGGAGCGCGGCGCGGCCATGGCGGCGTGCGTGAAGCCCAGACGCGCCCAGTCGGTCAGCCGCCAGCGCACGAGCCACTGGAAGAACCAGGGCCGATCCTCGCGCGCGGCCTCGCCGTTCGCGGCGCCGACCATCCGCGCGCTCAGCAGGCCCGCGCGCAGCAGCAGCGCCTGCGGTCCCAGCGGCCGCAGCGCGCCGGGCCAGCGCCAGGGCTCGGTGCGGCGCACGGTCAGCGCGGCGAACGGCGGCCCGTCGCGATCGACCAGCAGCGCCGCGCCCAGGCCCGGCCCGTGGCGGCGCGGCTCCCAGCCCAGGGACGCCGACCAGCCGCCGGCCTGGTGGCCGACCACCGCGCGCACGGCATCCAGCTCCGCGCCATCGCCCAGCAGCAGCGCCCGCCTGGCTTGCGCCGGCCCGGTGGCGGGATCCCAGCCCGGCCAGGACAGGGGCGCGCCGGCCGTCGCCTCGGCGGCCGCCGCCCCGGCGCCCCAGCCCGTGCGCACCCGGGCGCGCACGGTCACCGCGGCCCACCACGGTCCGCGCGCCGCCTGCGCACCCGCCTCCGCGGCGAGGTTCCAGCCGGGAGTCCAGGCCAGACCCGCCTCCCCGGGCTGCCAGCCGCCGCGGTCGCCGGCGCCGACCAGGAGGCGCGCTCCGACCGGCAGCCGCGCGCCAGGCGTCACCTGGCGGACCGCCAGTTCAGCCGTCACCTCGGGCAGCACGCGCGCCGCGTCCGCGGCCTCCAACAGCCTCGCCAGCTCGGCGCGGCTCACCGGCTGGTCCGCCG
>VGXH01000260.1 GCA_016873405.1 bacterium | reverse complement strand
GAAACGGCCCGCGTGTTGGCGTCGAGCACCTCGGGCTTCTTGCCGAACTTGTCGTTCAGCCATTCGAGCGTGGGCTCGAGCGGACGGTTGAACAGCCAGTACATCATGCCCAGCGTGTAGAAGTTCTTGCAGCGCAGGATGTCCTTCTTGCCCAGCGTCGAACCGGCCAGCGCCTCGACCGTCCGTTGGTTGATGTCCTCCTGGATGACGCGGAAGCCCGAGAGCGTGCCGTCGGTCAGCGGGTTGCTCTTGAGGTCCGCGCGCTCGAGATCCTTCTCCGTGAAGGAGCCCGTGTTGACCAGGATGATCCCGCCCGGCTTGATGTCCTTGTAGTTGATGATCAGCGCCGCCGGGTTCATGGCCACCAGCACGTCCGGCGCGTCGCCCGGCGTGTAGATGTCGGCCGAACTGAAGTGGATCTGGAAGCCCGAGACGCCGGCGCGCGTGCCGGCCGGGGCCCGGATCTCCGCCGGGAAGTCCGGGAACGTCGCCAGGTCGTTGCCGACCCGCGCCGTGGTGTCGGTGAACTGGGTGCCGGTCAACTGCATGCCGTCGCCGGAGTCGCCGGCGAAGCGGATGGTGACGTCATCCTGGCGGGTGATCTCGCTGGTGTCGAAGGACATGAGGTCGGGTCGCCTCCTCGCCCCGCTGCCCCGCGCGTGCAGCGGGCGGGGCGGGAGCGTTGGGGTGCGGTGGGGCCCGGCGGCAGGGACCGGGCGCGGCCGGCCGCGGAGTCTGCACCGGCAGGAGCAGGTGGGGTCCGGCGCCGGGAATTCCGGGGCAAATCTATACCGGCGGCCGACCCGGCGCCAGAAATTGCGCGCCCCGCCGGGCGCCGTCACGTCGCTCCCGGAGCCGCCCGGCCGGCGCGTTCCGCGGCCCCGTTCAGCCGGCGACCCGCGCCAGCGCGTCGCGGTAGACGGATTCCGTGCGTTCGGCCATGAGGGCCAGCCGGAAGTCGCGCTCGACGCGCTCGCGGCCCCGCCGGCCCATTTCCCGGCGCAGCCCCGGCGAGTCCAGCAGGCAGTCCAGACGCGCCGCCAGGCGGACCGGGTCGCCGGGCGGCACGAGGAACCCCTCGACGCCGTCGGCCACCAGCTCGGGACTGCCGCCGCTGGCGGTGGCGACGACAGGCCGGCCGCTGGCCATGGCCTCCAGCGTGGCCAGCCCGCAGGCCTCGGCCAGTGAGCTGCAGACGTGGATGTCGAACGTCGCGCTCAGCTCGTCGGCCCGCGACCGGTAGCCGCAGAAGTGCACGCGCCTTTCCAGGCCCAGGCGCGCGACGCAACGACGGAGGTCGGCGGCATGCCGGGATCCGGACGGCGCGTCGCCCACCAGGGCGACGGCCAGTTCGGGCCAGCGGACGCGCAGCAGGGCGACGGCGTGCAACAGGTCGGACAGCCCCTTCTCCGGGCTCAGTCTCGCCACGCAGCCGATGACCGGGGTGCCGGGGGCGAGTCCGAGCTCGCGCCGCAGCGCCCGGCCCGCCGGGCCGATGCCCGGGATCTCGATGCCGTTGGGCACCGTGACCAGCCTCTCCGGCGCCACCAGGCCCGTCGCGGAGCGCCGCACCGCGCCGCTGACGGCGATCAGCGCGCCGAGGCGCCGCAGGAACGAGCGCTTGAGCGCGGCGTGGGCCACCGGTCTGAGGACGTGCCGCGAGCCGACGCACACGGCCCCGGTGCCGGCCGCGGCCGCCACGGCGATGAACCAGTCGCGTGGATTGTGCGCGTGCACCAGGTCGATGCGCTCGCGTCGCAGCCAGCCGGCGAGCCGGGCCACCGTGACGGGTTCATACCAGTCGCGCAGGGGCAGCGGCACGATGGGCAGTCCGCGGGCCGGCAGTTCGGCGGCCAGCCGGGAGTCGGGGCGAACGACGCAGTCCACCTCGTGACCCCGCGCGCGCAGGCCGCGCGCGAGGTTGGCCAGGCAAACCTCGCCCCCGTAGAAATCGCGCCGTGTCGAAAGCTGGCAGATGCGCACGTGGCTTCTCCTGCCCCCGGAGACCACCGACCGCGGACCATCGCGCGCCGGCGTCGGCGCGCGGGCGGCGTGGCGGGGGCGAAATTGACAGCCCCCGCATCATAGCCTACGGTTACGCCCCGGCAAACCCCGACTCGCCCCGATCCGCGGAGGCTCTCGATGGAACGCAGTCCGCTCCCGCGCGGTCGCGCGACCGCGACGGGGCGCCGCCACCGGTGCGCCCCGGCGATCATCGCCGCGCTCCTGACCCTGGCCCTGGCCGCAGCCGCCCTGGGCAGCGGAGGGGCAGAGCACCCGGGCGAGCACCCGGGCGAGGCGCCGACGGCGCACGGCGCGGCCGGCCACGCCGGCCACGCCGGCCAGGCGGCGGAAGGCGGCGAGGGCCACGGGCACGTCGACCCGGTCGGCCTGCTGCCGCTGTGGTCGGCGCTCCCGTTCGTCTGCATCCTGCTGTCGATCGCGCTGTTCCCGCTGCTGGCGCCGCACTTCTGGCACCACCACTTCCCGAAGGTGTCCGCCGCCTGGGCCCTGCTGTTCGCGATCCCGTTCCTGTTCTGGGACGCCACGGCGGCCACCGGCGCGATCATCCACATCGTGCTGGTCGACTACGTGCCGTTCATCATCCTGCTGTGGGGCCTGTACACGATCGCCGGCGGCATCTATATCGGCGGCAGCCTGCAGGGCAAGCCCGTGGTCAACGCCACGCTGCTGCTCATCGGCACGTTCCTGGCCTCGCTCATCGGCACCACGGGCGCGGCGATGGTGCTGATCCGGCCGCTCCTGCGCGCCAACGCCTGGCGCCGCTCGCAGGTGCACGTCGTCATCTTCTTCATCTTCCTGATCGCCAACGTCGGGGGTTCGCTCACGCCGCTGGGCGATCCGCCGCTGTTCCTCGGCTTCCTGCACGGCGTGCCGTTCTTCTGGGTGACGAAGGCACTGCTGCCGCACATGCTGACGGCCACGGCGCTGGTGCTGGGAGTATTCCTGGCCATCGACACGCTGTTCTACCGACGCGAGACGGCGACGCCGCCGGCGGCCGGCGACAAGGGCGGCATCCGCATCGAGGGCCTGCACAACCTGCTCTTCCTGCTGGGGGTCATGGCCGCGGTGGTCATGTCGGGCTCGCTGAAGCTGCCGGAGGTGACGGTCTTTCGCGGCGGCGCCCATCCGGTGGTCGTGCCCCTGCAGAACTGGCTCAAGGACCTGATCATCATCGCGATGGGCGTCCTTTCGCTGCGCACGACCGCGCGCGTCCTGCGCGAGAAGAACGGCTTTTCCTGGGCCCCGATCCAGGAGGTGGCCTACCTCTTCGCCGGCATCTTCATCACGATCATCCCGGCGCTGGCCATCCTCAAGGCCGGCAGCGAGGGCGCGCTGGCCGGACTGGTCGGCGCCGTCCACGGCCCGGTGCGCTTCTTCTGGGCCACCGGCGCCCTGTCCAGCTTCCTCGACAACGCGCCGACGTACCTGACGTTCTTCAACGCCGCCCTCGGCGACCTCGGCGCCACCGAGGCCATGGTGCCGGGGATGCTCGGCAGTGCGTCGAAGCTCGCCACGCTCAATCCGGAATTCGTCCACGACCTGCAGGCCATCTCGGCCGGCGCCGTGTTCATGGGCGCCATGACGTACATCGGCAACGCGCCGAACTTCATGGTCAAGTCGATCGCCGAGGAGGCCGGCATCCCGATGCCCAGCTTCTTCGGCTACCTGTTCAAGTGGTCGATACCCGTGCTGCTGCCGGTGTTCGTCGTCATCACGTTCGTCTTCTTCGCCAGGTAGGAGGGTAAACATGGCCACCGACCAAGCGAGCGGCGCGTTCAACGAGGTCGTCTTCCGCGGCAAACCCAAGGTCGTGCGCGCGTTCCTCAGCGGCCTGCTGATCGGCGCCCAGCGGCGGGCGCAGGTCTACTACAGCTTCCTGGAGGGCGTCCGGCACGAGGGCCGCGGCGAGAAGCTGGCGGAGATGGTGGGCATTTT
>VGXH01000259.1 GCA_016873405.1 bacterium | reverse complement strand
GCGCGGAATCGGCTTTGGTAACCCCGCGAGCGCCGACGGCACCCCGCCGGCACGAGCGAATCGGAAGGCCGGTTTCCCGCGCGCCTGGACAACCCCTGCGACGGGATCCGAAATCACCTGGTCACCATCCGGATCCCGGGGTGGACAGGCACCGGCAAGGGCCGAACGGAAGTCGGGTAACATGCCCCCCCGACGGAAGTTCTCCCGCGTCGGCAGCGGAGCCGGCCTTCCGAGAACGATCCCGTGAGTCCGGCGTCCGGCCCCGACCCGGTTGCCGGACCCGCCGAACGGCAGGTCGACAGGTCGCCCAGATCCCCCTCGGTCGCTTGGGCAGGCCGTTCGGCTGGGAATCCCGGGCAGGGTCCGGAGCGCGAGCTGCGGACCCTGCCCCGATTCCGGCCCTCGAAAAGAAGTGCGCTCAGGGGGTGGCAAAGACGAGGGAACCTATCTTATATTTGGTCGGTATCAGCGCGCGTCGCGCCTGCCGGCGGCAGATTCCCGGGCGCGCCCCACGGGCGCCCGTTACGGCCCAGAACCCCCGCGGTCCGACACCGAAAGGACGAAACCATGAAGAAGACTCCCTTGCTGATCCTGGCTGCGCTGGCCCTGACGGCCATGGTGGCGACCGCTGCGGTTGCGGGCCCCGGCTGCAAAGGCGCGAAGGATGCGAAGGCGGCGGCGGGCGGCGGCTGCGACAGCGCCGCGAAGGCCCAGACCGCCGCGGCCGGCGCCGGCTGTCCCACGAACGCCGACTTCACCCAGGTGGCCTCGATGCACGCCTGCTGTCAGAAGGCCGCTGCCGAGACCAAGGCCTGCTGCGGCCATTCGGCGGCCGAGGTCCATGCCAGCTTCGCCGCCTTCCAGGCCGCCCAGGCGACCCTGGCCGACATGCACGAGTGCTGCGCCAAGGCGATGGGCGAGAGCAAGGGCTGCTGCGGCAAGGACGCCGCCGCGCTCAAGGCCGATTTCAACGCCAAGGCCGGCAAGGCCCTGACCACGGCCTGCGCGGTGGAGGCCGGCATGCACGAGTGCTGCGCCAAGTCCGTCAGCGAGGCCAAGGGCTGCTGCGGCAAGGACGCCGCCGCGCTGAAGGCCGCCTTCGAAAAAAAGACGGCCGAAGTGCACAAGAAGCTGGCCGGGAGCTGAGTTTTTCCGCATAATGAGGAGCGACGTCGAGGACGTCGCATGGGTCGACTGGACCCCGATCCATCACTGGGACGATCAGGCGCGGGAACCGTTCAGGTTCCCGCGCCTTCGTCTCGGCGCCGACCGCGCGGCGCCCGCTGTCCCCGCGGCCGTCCGGCCACCCCCGGGGACTTGTGCCCCGGGGGTGGTCGCGTCTACCCTGTCGCGGTCACCGCGCACGCCTGACGAAAGGCCCCGCCCCATGAAGCGTGATGCAAGCGACGGCATCCGCCTGTCCTTCCACGGCGCCGCCGGCACCGTCACCGGCAGCCGCCACCTCCTGGAGGCCGCCGGCCGCCGGGTCCTGTTCGACTGCGGCCTGTTTCAGGGCCTCAAGGAGCTGCGCCTGCGCAACTGGGCGGCTCCGGGTTTCGAGCCCGGCTTCCTGCACGACCTGGTGCTCACGCACGCGCACATCGATCACACGGGCTGGACGCCGCGGCTGATGCAGTACCGCTTCAAGGGCGCGATCCACGCCACGCCGCCCACGGCCGAGCTCCTGGAACTGGTGCTGATGGACGCGGCCAGGCTGCAGGAGGAAGACGCGGCCTTCGCGAACAAGAAGGGCTTCAGCAAGCACCAGCCGGCCGAGCCGCTCTACACGGAGATGGAGGCGCTGGCGGCGCTGAAGCTGGTGCGTTCCACGCAGTACGGGAAGTGGCGCGTCCTGTCGCCGGCGGTGCGCTTCCGCTATCGCAACGCCGGCCACATCCTGGGCTCGGCCTTCGTCGAGGTGCGCGTGGGCGGCGCGCAGGCGCCGCGGGACGGCGTGAACCCCGGCGAGCTGACGATCGTGTTCGGCGGCGATCTGGGCCGCTACGGCGTGCCGCTCCATGTGGATCCCGATCCGCTGCCGCCGTGCGACGTGCTGGTGGTCGAATCCACCTACGGCAACAAAAAGCACGAGTACCTGCCGGTGCTCGAGCAGATCCGCGCCGAGTTCAAGCGCACCGTGCACAAGCGCGGCGTCGTGCTGATCCCGGCCTTCGCCGTGGGACGCACGCAGGCGATCGCGCTGATCCTGCGCGAACTGATGGAGGAAGGCGACCTGGCCGAGGTGCCGATCCACATCGACAGCCCCATGGCCATCGACGCGACGGCCATCTACTCGCGCCACCTCGGCGACGGCAACCTGGACCCCGGGCTGGGCGCCGGCGGTTCGCTGTTCCCGCGCCAGGTGCACCTGCACCGCACCGTGCACGAGTCGAAGATGCTGACGGCGATGGACGGCCCGCGCGTGATCATCGCCTCCAGCGGCATGATGACCGGCGGCCGGATCCTGCACCACCTGGTGCGGCACCTGCCGAACCCGCGCAACCTGGTGCTCCTGTCCGGCTACCAGGCGCTGGGCACGCGCGGGCGCCAGCTGCAGGACGGCGCCCGCCACCTGCGCATGCACGGACAGGATGTGGCCGTGGGCGCGCGCGTGGGCGCCATCGAGGGGTTGTCCAGCCACGCCGACGCAGACGAGATCATGCGTTGGGTGGGAACCTGTCGCCGCCCGCCGCGCCGCGTCTTCGTGGTGCACGGCGAAGGCGATGGTCCCGCCGCGCTCAAGGCGCGGCTGGAAGCGGCGCTGCCGGGCGTCGAGGTCGCGGTTCCGGCCCACGGCGACGGCTTCGACCTGGACCGGTGACGACCGGATACGCGCGCAGGCCGGGCTCCCGAAGGCCCGGCCTGCGCCGTTGCCGCCGCCGCTGAGCCTACTTGGGATTGACGTCGTGGTAGGCCTCGGTCAGCTCGAAGCGCGAGAGGCCGCGGCTCTTCGCCGGGTCGCCCGCGTAGCCGAGCGCCGTCCAGTCCAGCCGGCTCTGGGCGCCGTGGCAGTCGACGCACTTGAGCGCGGCTTCCTTCGGCGCCACCATGTGGTTGACCTTCCACCACGACTCGGTCTCGGCGAAGCCGTACTGACCGCTGTAGGTCAGACCGACCGCGGCCATGCCTTCCTTGAAGGCGGCGTCCCAGTCGTTCGTCTTCCAGAAGCCGTCCGGGCCGTACAGCTTCGGCACCAGGATGACGTTCTGCTCCTTGTCGTAGGGCTGCTTGCCGCGCATGACCTTGAAGGGGAAGAGCTTCGCGCGAGGGTCCAGGCGACTGCCCTGGGGCCGGTTCAGGTGCGTGACCGCCGCGGGACTCATCTTGTCGCCCACCAGGTACTGCCCGCTGACGCCGTCGTACCAGGCGTACGCAGGCACCACGTCCTTTTCCCAGCGGAACGACCCCTTCTTCTTGTCGTACGCGGGCATGCCCAGCGAGTCGGGCTGCGCGTTCAGGTTCTTGCCCGCGGTGGACCAGTCCCACCAGGTCATGGTGGGGTTGGCGCGCGCGATGGCCGGGATGTGGCAGGCCTGGCAGGCGATGCTCTTGCCGTGCCAGTTGAGGATGCGCTTGGCGTGGACGTTCTGGTCGTGGCAGGCCGTGCACTCGAGGTGGTTCCGCGTCGCGCCCGGCGAGGCGAACATCGCCCGACCGGCGATGTCGTGGCTCGTCGTCGTGTGGCAGTCCTGGCAGGTGAAGTCCTGGCCGTCGGCGCTCATGTGCACGTCGAGCTCGCGCGACGGCTCCAGCAGCGCTTTCTCCATGTCGCCGTGCTTGATGTTGTTGCCGCCGCCGCCGTCGAAGTGGCAGGCGCCGCAGTTGGCGCGCGTGGGCATCCCGACCGTGCGGGCCAGGCTGGCCAGGTCCTGCGGCTCCCAGATCTTGCCTTCCCATTCGCTGGGCTTGTAGACCGGATGGCCGGCGTCCGTGGGGAACTTGCGATACACGCCCGTCCCG